>JACQSW010000096.1 GCA_016211095.1 Candidatus Woesearchaeota archaeon
ACATCGCGCTCACCGGCATCTGCAAAGATTGCAAATAAAAAAAAATAATTTGGAGGAAAAACAAAATGATAAAAATAGGCCAAAAAATACCAGATTTCGAATTGGAAGCGTTCCACGAAAACAAAATAAAAAAAGTGAAACTTTCAGACTACAAAGGCAAGTGGTTAGTCCTAATATTCTACCCAGCAGATTTCACCTTTATTTGCCCGACAGAGCTTGAAGAAGCAGCAGAAAATTACAACGAATTCAAAAAGATTGGGGCAGAAGTGTTAAGCATAAGCACAGACACAGTTTTTGTCCACAAAGCCTGGCACGACAACTCACCAGCCATAAAAAAAATCAAGTTCCCAATGGTCGCTGACCCTTGCGGAAAGCTTTGCGAAGAATTCGGGACTTACATCGAAGAGGCAGGGCTTTCACTGCGCGGAAGCTTCATCATCGACCCAAACGGAATCCTAAAAGCCTTTGAGATGCATGACAACAGCATCGGAAGAAGCATAAAAGAGCTGTTGAGAAAGCTTCAGGCCGCCAAATTTGTCAACGAGCACAACGGCTTGGTTTGCCCTGCAAGCTGGGAGCCTGGAAAGAAAACCTTAAAACCTGGCTTGGATCTCGTCGGCAAAATCTAAAATTTTTTTTTTAACCAATTAGCAGCCATTTCCATAGGGGAATTAGCTTGATGTTTTTTCCTTCTATTTTTTCCTCCCCTTCCCGATCTTCAGTTATTATGGCAAGGTTGTTGCATTTTAGCTCGTTGCTTCCCTTCAGCAAGGACTTTATTTCGCGCTCTTTTGTTTTAATGTCAGTGATGTCATAACAAACCTGGATTGCTTGTTTGACCTTCTGCCCTTCTTTAACAATAAAGTCTATCTCATTTTGCTGGTGGTCTTTCCAGTAGTATATTTCTATATTATTGTTTAGGGCCTTCTTTCTTAATAGTTCTATGCATACTATATTTTCAAAGATCTTGCCGATGTCTTTTGATAGTTTAAAGCTGATAAAGTTACAAAACCCGTGGTCTATAACATAGGCTTTTTTTGGGGCAATAACTTGCTCCTTCAGCTTTGGGGAGAACCTGTCCAGCACTATAATAAGGAAAGCTTCTTTTAAATAGTCCACATAATTTTTGATTGTGTGGACATCTTTTACCCTGAATATGCTTGAAAGCTTTGAATAGGTAAACTCGCTAGAAAAGTTTGAGATAAGATAATTGGAAAGCTCCTTGAAAGTTTTCTCATTTTTTATTTTATGCCTTTTCAAGCAATCCTTGTTTAATATATCCTCGTATATCTTGACAACGATATTTGAGCCAAACTTCCCGAATTCTGGAAAGCCGCTAGAATTAACATACTCGTTTAGTTGTTTTCTAATTTTAGCCCTGTCTTCTGTGAGGTAAGCATTTGGCTTAAAGTTTATGATTTCCTTAAGGGAGAAAGGGTACAATATAAAGTCTATATGCCTGCCAGTTAAATGGGTTGCCAGTTCTCCGGATAAGAGCTGTGAATTGCTTCCGGTAATTATAACTTTTTTTGTCCTCCTGAGCCTATTAGCAAAAAGCTCCCACCCATTTATGTTTTGGATTTCATCAAGAATAATTAGTTCTGCCTCACCATAAAGCTCGTAAAATGCTTGAAGTATTTTATCCAGGTCTTCGGTCGTAATGCTTATGAGCCTTTCGTCGTCAAAGTTTATGTAACAAACATTTTCTTTGAATTGTTTTGAAAGAAGGAGGGAGAATGTTGACTTCCCGCTTCTTCTAACTCCAAGAATGGCAAGTATGTTGGGGTATTTCAGGAAATTTTTAGCATAATTGGTATTCTCCCTTCCTATAATCTTTTCTTCCTTGAATTCCTTTTCGACCTCCCTTCTTTGGTAGGCAATATTGCTTTTCAAATGCTCAGTTTCCATTAAATTTACTAACTACTACCTTGTTTTTAAAGTTTGTTGTTTTTAAATACAGCTTTTAATTATTTGTGGGGTAACAGTTTTCTTCCAGCAAGAGAACAAAAAAAATTATTCTTTTTTCTTCATAAGGAAGTAAATGCCAAAAAACATAGTTAGAAACCCAATAAAACTAATACCCCCTATTATGTGGTACCGCCATACTGTAAAAGGGGAGGTAGATAATAGCCACCAAAGGTAATTAGCAAAAAAAGCCCCAAGAAACCCCACCTCCACAGATACAAACAATAAAATTAATGAATCTTTTTTGTCCATACTTATTAAGTTTATTCAAAGATTTTATAAATCTTGCGAAATTTTTTCGTTTAAAGGGTGCGCTAAAAAGTGCGGGGGACAGGATTCGAACCTGCGTAAGCACTAAGCTACTAGGTATCTTAGCGAAAAGCCCCTAAGCCTAGCCCGTTTGACCACTCCGGCACCCCCGCGCAAAGAAAAAGAAGCTAAAGATTGTTTAAAAATTTTTTGGAAAAAAAAGATTAAGTTATGGACGTTATTTTTGCGTAATTTTCGTTGCTTATAAATCCGTAATTTTTGGCTAACGTATATTTTTTCAAATATAGCGGGTCGTAATAGGTTCCTTTCGGGGAAATAATGCTTGTTATGAACTGTCTGTCGTAAGGCGTGAATGGTTCCACAAACGTAGCGATGTCCTCAAGGGTGTTTGTGCAGCCATAAGGTCTGACACACCCATGCCTCGGGCCTTCTCTTGGCAGCTGTATCCAAAGATCATAAGCGTCGGTGTATTTGTCATAAACTTCGCCTTTCTGTTCTGCGATTCGCTTCCAGTTATTACTAAATAAACTCTTTTCTTCTTCTAATTTGAATGTTCGCGCATGCGCGGCTTCGTGATAGACTGTACTGACAGTTAAGCATCTTTTTAGTATCCTTATCTTCCTTGTGCGATGAAAGGTTTCAGCACAGCCTGAGCTACTATAACCTGCTTCGCTGTAAACTCCAATTGATTTTATAGAGTCGGTTACTGTTTTTGGGATCATCTTCAAATATTTTGCTAATGTGTAAAATTGCTCTCCGTTTTTGTAATCCCCTTCAAATTTTATGTTTGGAAATTCTTTTTGGAAAGCATCTTGGCTGTAAGGCAGGCTGTTAAAATATAAATTGATTATTCCTATGGTTTTATCCACTTCTATTTTCGGCTCCGGGCTTGTTGCATTAAATAACCCGCATTCTCTTAGCGCGTTGCAGTAAAGCTTTTTTGGTAAAATTTTACCCCCTATAGATGCTTCTAAAATAAAAGGAGCTGCCCACGAATCAAAAACACTCAGGTTAAAATGGCTATACCCCATAGCCACTTTTTGTTCTCCTTTTTCTAAATACTTATAAATCTTTATTAGCCGTTCGCCAGTTTTAATTTCT
>JACQSW010000094.1 GCA_016211095.1 Candidatus Woesearchaeota archaeon
AGCATGAAAGATGCGGGAAATTTATGTTTAACAATTAGGTCAAAGACCAGTTCGAATCCTTTTTTGTTGTATCTAAAACTTTTTATTAGCCGATTTATTTTTGCCTTAAACTTTTCAAACCCATCCCACCTAGGGCTATTTTGCCTGAATGATGTGAAGTTTTCTGCGTCTATTGTTAAAACGACTTTCAGCATTTTTTTTCTTAAATTGTTTGTTTTTTGTTTATGAACCCTTTCCAAAAGTTTTCCACATAAATCCAGTGCCTTATTGCGCTAAGCCAGATTATTGTGGGAAAGGCTAATTTGAAACTAATTTTTTGATAGGGAAAGGTTAGCAAAAAAATGAGCCAGCCAACCAAAGGCGTCGCTTTTAAAACGCCTAAGTACCATCGCGGCATTTTTGCGCCGTGAATCCTCACTAATGCGCCGAAGCCTTCGCTCAGCTGCGCCTCCTTCCCCATTCTTGTTGCATAATTTGTTGGGTGCATGTGATAAACCCCTGCCTTAGGATAGCTTATTTTTCCTATTTTTTTCAGTTTTATGTACATGTCAAAGTCTTCGCCCGCTGTCCTAAAATTTGTTGAATCAAAAAAACCTGCTTTTTTCAAAGCAGCCTTCCTATAAGCGCAAGCAGTTTCATCAAGCAACGGCGTATGTGTTCCCCTCTCATTCGCCGTTAAAATCTTGGCTTTGTTATCAAATTTTTGCCAAATCTCTTCAGGGAGGATGAGCGTTGAGGCTGTCGCAACAACTTCTTCATCTTTGAATGGTTCCACCAGTTTTTTCAGCCAATCATCCGTTACCGGGAGGGCATCTTGCTCAACCACAACAACAATCTCGTGTTTCGCTAACTTAACTCCAGTGTTTATCGCATCTGCTAAACCCAAATTTTTTTTGTTGCGAACAAGTTTCGCTCTAGCAATTTTGTTTATTCTTTTTGGAGAGCAATCATCTATAATTATGACTTCTTTTTCTTCCTCAAATTTTTGTTTGCTAATCTGCCTAATGATTTTTGATAAAATCTCTTCATTCGGATTGTATGCCGGGATTATTATTGAAACACTCATCAGGTTAATTAATAAACGGCAACTTATATAAATTTATTTGAGCAACAGAGAGTGCATAATGGAAGAGGTTTGGGATAAACATGCCGAGATATGGTCTGAGTGGAATTACAGCCCCGATATGATAATCGAGGGCAACAACATAATTCTTGACTGGATGCGAAGTCTTCCAAAAAAAGGGCTTGTTTTGGATGAGGGTTGCGGCGTAGGGCAATACACGATTTGCTTGTCAAAGCTCGGATTCAAAAGCGTGGGGATAGACTTCTCAACTCCTCTCCTTAAAATTGCTAAAAAAAATAGGATGAAGAACAGATGCGACTACGAATTGGCAAGTGGGGACATAACAAACCTGCCTTTCAAAAGCAGCACATTCACGATAGTTGTATCCGCTGGGATAATTGAGCATTTCAAGAACACAGAAACTGCCATCCAAGAATGCGGCAGGGTGCTAAAAAGTGGCGGAGCCTTGTTCATTCATGTCCCCCAAAAAATAGGTGTTTTCACAGTAAACAAGCTGCTCCAGCAACTCTTAGGTTTGTGGAAGGAGGGTTACGAAAAGTCTTTTACGCCTTGGAAAATAAAAAGTTTATTAATAGGGGCTGGTTTTGAGGTAAAATCAGCAAAAATCAACCCTATAGGGGAAGGGCGCATACCTATGGTTGGAAAAATTTTAAAAACCTTGGACGCACCATTCAGGATGGTTGGCTTAGGAGGCCACCACATCCACATTTACTGCATAAAAAAATGAGAATCTTAATGATTTGCGAGTTCAGCGCGGGAAGCTGCGGAGTCTGGAACCGGGTCTTCAACATAGGCAAAAGCCTAGTCAAGCTTGGGCACGAGGTTCACATCTTCTCTTCAAACAGAGTTAAGGGAACGAAAGAAGTTGCTCAAGAAAACGAAGTCTTAGAGGGGGTAAACATAAAGCGATTTCCAGTAAGGTTTAGCTTAGGGGAGAACGCGTTGTTCTGGAAATTCAAAAAAGAGTTATTCGAATTAAAGCCGGATATTATTGATGCGCATGTATACCGGCACCCGCACTCAACAGTTATTCCAAAATACGCAAGAGAGCTCAATATTCCATGCATATTAACCACTCATGCCCCTTTTGTTGAAAGGGAGTTGCGCTCTGCACCGCTAAATGTTGGCGTGTGGCTATATGACAAGCTTTTGGCGAAAAAGATTTGGAACTCTTACACAAAGATTGTGGCGATAAGCCAGTGGGAATTCCCTCATCTGGAAAAACTTGGATGCGACAAAGAAAAACTTGCCTACATATCCAACGGTGTTCCGGATGAATTCTTCAAAACTGAGCCAAGCCAAAAAAGGACGGATATAGTATTATTTCTTGGAAGGGTGGCGCCGATTAAGGATTTAGAAACGCTCATAAAGGCAGCTAAGATTGTTAATCGGGATTACAAGAAAGCCAAATTCTTCATCGTCGGTCCAGCTGAAGAAAGTTATATCAAAAAATTAAAAAAGTTAATAAAAGAATTAGTGCTTGACGAAGTTGTTCTTTTCGCGAAACAAGTGACTGATTTAGAAAAAAAGATTAAGCTCATTAATTCTTGTGACCTATTTGTCTTGCCAAGCAAAAGGGAAGGCATCCCGCAAGTTTTGATAGAAGCAATGTCGTTAGGCAGGATTGTGATAACCTCAAAAACTCGTGGCGGGGAAGAATTAGTTGATGAAAGTAGGGGCATGCTGTTTGATGTGGGAAATTATGAAGAACTTGCAGGCAAAATTGTTTACGCGCTAGAAGCATATAATGAACTCGGAGATTTGAGGGAAAGGGCTCGTTTGTTTGCCAAGGAATTCGCAATGTGCACCATTGTCAAAAAAACAGAAAACCTTTACAAACAGGCTATTGC
>JACQSW010000095.1 GCA_016211095.1 Candidatus Woesearchaeota archaeon
AAGCAGAGGTATTGGGGGCGGAAAAATTTTTGAACAAATCCTATAAAGAAGAAAAAGGTTAGCCAAGGCAAAAAAGATTGCCACCATCTTGCCAAAAAAGAACGGGGGCAAACCAATCTTCCAAATGAATCCCAAAATCAATGGCAAACTAAGCGGCCTCATCTCCTCCCACGCACCACTTTGCCCAAGCGAATACACGTATTTGCCAATACCAATGTAAACCGACTCATCCCAGCCAGGCAAATCGTTGTTCAAAAGGTGCCCAATTGAAGCTAAGAAAAAAATTAAGAGCAACAGTTTAAGTTGCCAATCTTTTTTCAAAAATTTGGTGATTATTTGCATTCTGGTTGTTGAGTCTTGAATTGCGAACAGATTATAGAGAACAGTTCTGACTTGTCTTTGAAACCTTCAAATTTTTTCTCATTAACAACAATGGCTGGATATGTTGTGATGTTGTATCGAGTCGCTAATAAGCCAATCATGGCTTCTTCCGTATCTGCGTTCAAATGGAATAACAAAAACCTGTCCCCAAATACTTTTTTAAAATATTCTAGCACGATAGACTGCGAATCGCATGGGGTGCCACAATCTTTTTCTTTATAAAAGAATAGCAACGAAACAGAATCCCGAAGGTCACAATAAGTTTTTGCTTTATCTAAAAAAAACCAGTACCTTATATCATTAAGTATGTTTGTTCTTTCAAGCAACTTTATCTCTTCTTTATCAGCGTCGGGTGAATCTTTGTAGTTGCGAAGGTTATCGTAAGATTGAACGAGGCTTTCCCAACCCTTATCAAGCGCTGCCCCCATAACTCTGCAGCTTGAAGAAGAGTTCAAATCTATCGAAGTCATGTAAATGGATTGAAGTTGTAGGCTTAAATAATCAACTTTTTGCTTCTCGGCCAACCCCTTAATTATACTGCTTTTCTGGGAATTGATAATGAACCCCATAGAAAACCCCAATAAGAATATTATGGCTGTGATTACAAAGACTAATAAGTATCTTCTTTTTTGAATTTTTTGCCTCATCTTTTTTTTATCACCGAGCAACTTTTTGCCATGTCGGGTTATGACCAAAGATTTTCTGTGTTATAACAGCTAGATAAATACAGCACAAAATAATTGGGTATGCTAAAAAAAATATAACTAATGGAAAGACGTGGCGTCTATTAAACCTTTCGCCCAAGTCATAAAATGCGTAAAAAAAGAAAAAGAGGCTTATCAAAATAGTGATAGAAACGATAAATATTGAGGGAATGTTTTTTAATTGGAATAGCGTTAGCTCAAATTTGTATTGGGATACGATGGGCATAATATCAAAGCTTATCAAAAAGAAATCTCGCAATTTCTGCGCAATCGGCAAGGCGAAATAGTAACCAAAAAAGAAGAGCGCTGCTATAGCTGCAAAAATTCCGAAGATGTTGCGGGGCATTTGGAAAAATCCGAAATCGCCATAATCCTTATTCAAAGTCATCTGTCTATATTGGTAAAGGTTTGAAATAGACCCTCCGTACCACCTCTTTCGCTGTGCATACAAATCCTTGAGGGATTTTGGCGCTTCCGCGTAACTGCGGCCTCCATGCAAACATTGCTTCGCAACGTAGTTCTCTTTTTGTATTCTGTAAACGATTTCCATGTCTTCTGCTATAGCGGCCTCGTCAAAACCGCCAAGTTGTTTCAAAATTTTTGTTCGATAAATACTAAATGGGCCAGGCGCTACATAAATACAGTTTATGAACGCGGCTATCCTCTTAATTAGTATAGAAACGATATACTCATATTTTTGGAGTTTCTGCAGCAGGTTTTTTGGAGTCTTAACAAGCATAATCGGCGTAACAACGGCAACCTCATCTGCATCAAAATAAGGCAGCATCTCTTTCAAAGCTGCGGGTTCCACCACCGAATCCGCGTCTAAGCATGCAACAAACTCTCCTGAAACGCGTTTTAATGCGGCGTTTATAGCAACAGCCTTATTATCTTTCAATCCCCGCTTTAAGTGCAAAACAAAAACCTGCCCATTGTAGGAGTCAGCTATTTCTCCGGTTTTATCTGTTGAACCGTGATCAACAACTATAACCTCCAGCCTTTTTTTAGGATAATCTATGGCCAATACAGATTCAATCGTTTCTGTTAGGCAAATTTCTTCATTCCAAGCAGGAATAATTATTGAAACCTTTGGCCAAACTTTAAAATCTTTAAGATGAACTTTTGGCTCAAATAAGAATATGGATAGCAAAAATATTGAGAAGTATAATGCAACAAAGTACAAAGACCAAAGAAAAAAATCAACCCACATATTTAATAATAAATTAGACGGCGCTTTTTAACTTTTTCGGCAACAATCTTACGAAAAACTACCTAAATTTTTATGGCTTTTTGAAAATTGAGTATTCGCAAGACCCTCTTTGCTGGTGATAATCTAACTTGAAGCTGTTTTTTAATTCGGCTAAAAGCTGATTCTTTTTTTGTTCACAAGCCAAATCTTCCGGAGAACAAATTAGCCCACCACACGTTTCAATAAAAACGTATTCGACACTTTCTTTTTTTATATAACTATTCCAATAGTC
>JACQSW010000103.1 GCA_016211095.1 Candidatus Woesearchaeota archaeon
CCACTGTATTATACAATGCGAATAACATTGCTTTAATAGCAGAAGAGATTAACGGCGACCTGCATTTAGCATATGCCCAAAGTTGTGTTGCAGAAATACAAAACTACAAAGGGACAAGATTTGGTCAGGGAATGAAGAATTGCAAAATCTACTCACCCAACCCAGAAACATTAGAAACAATAAAAAAACAAATCGTTAATGGAAAAAACAACAAGTTCATAATTGGCACAATGCCAGAGGAATCAAAAAAATGGGCTTAGAAGAAAAAGTTGCCTTCATAAAGGGAAATGAGGCAGTTGTAGAGGCAGCTTTAAGGGCTGGCGTTAACGGCTTTTTTGGCTACCCCATCACCCCAGCTTCAGAAATCAGCGAAGGCATGGCAAAGGCTTTTTGGGAAAATCTTGAAGCAATAAAGAAAGGTGGAAAGCCTCGGTATCCTGATTACCAAATATTTTTGCAGATGGAAAGCGAAATAGCAAGCATCAATGCTGTGTTTGGCGGTGCGGCAACAGGAAAAAGGGTGATGACTGCTTCGTCAGGACCCGGAATGAGCTTGAAACAAGAAGCTATCTCTTTCATGGCAGGCGCGGAGGTGCCGGCAGTAATAGTCAACGTAATGCGCGGAGGGCCAGGCCTAGGCAACATTAGCGGCGAGCAAAGCGATTATTTCCAAACAGTCAAAGGCGGAGGGCACGGAGACTACAAAGTCCTTACTTTGGCGCCTAACTCTGTACAAGAAATGGCAGACCTAACCTCCCTACTATTCAACCTAACAGACAAATACAGGAGCCCAGGCATTTTATTAGCAGACGGCTACCTAGGCCAAATGAAAGAAGGCATAATTTTTCCAGAAACAAAAACAGAATTTACCGACAAAAGCAGCTGGTGCTTGAACGGCGCCAAAAACAGGGAAAAACACGTCGTTAACTCATTATTTATCAATCAAGACGAGCTGGAAGCCCACAAAATAAGACTCAAAACAAAATTTGATTTGATGGAAAAAAATGAGATAAGGTTTGAGGAATACAAAACCCGAAACGCAGAGATAATCATTGCTAGCTACGGTGTAGTGTCCCGCATAGCAAAAGACGTTGTTGACACAGCAAGAAAAGAAGGCATGAAAGTTGGGCTAATAAGGCCAATAAGCCTCTGGCCATTTCCGCAAGAAAAAATTCGCAAGCTAGCCAAAAAAACCAAAGCCTTCCTCACACTAGAATTAAGCTTCGGACAAATGGTGGAAGACGTAAAACTAGCCGTGAACGGCCAATGCCCAGTGCACTTCTACGGAAGATACGGCGGCAACCTACCAACAGAAGAAGAAATAATCAAACAAATAAAAAAGATTTACAAAAAAAAATAATAAAAATGGGACTAGAAATTTTTACCAAAATAGAACAACCTCAACAAGAAAAAAGTTTAGAAGTAGTAACGACCGAAGAATCTGTTGTTGATGAGTTGTTGGCTTACTTTGAGCATGATTATCCCAATGAAATACCGCTCCATTGGCCGAGTCAGTTTGAACGTTGGGTGCACCATTTTGAAAATTCCAAAAATTGCTTACAAACTGTTAAAATCACTCCTAAAATGATAAAACAAATCAATGACAAATTGCCAAAACAAAAAAAGCATAAAAAATACTTTACAGAAATAAGAGACTCCTGTTACGCGACATCTAAAGGATTTTTCCTTTCAGCACTAATCCAAACCAGCTACAACCAAGGGTTTAATGGTTTTAAATTTGAAGAAATCGATGCCGACTTTTTCGGTCACGGATTAAAAGGAAAAGAAAATGACTCGATAAAAATCAAAATTCAAACCTTAAATGGGCATCACTCTTTTGACGAGGCAGAGTACTGCAGTTTAGAAGCAGAAATAATCAATGGAGGGCATACTTTTCAATATGCCAAAGATTGTTCACTAACTGCAAAAAGTATTAATGGAGACTCAACTTTTTGTAATGCAGAAAAATCTTCTTTAAAAATAAGCATTATAATCGGCAAGCTGACTTTAGAAAAAGCGCAAGATTGCGATGCAAAAATAGGAACACTTGAAGGCCTTTATACATTAACAGAAGCAAAAAATTGCACAACACACATATCCGTATATGAAAACATTGGCTCTTATGCAGGATCAAAGTTTGGTTGGGGAATGGATAACTGCAAAATCTATTCACCCAATGAAAAAGTTTTGGAAGAAATCAAAAAACAAGTTTGGGGTAGAGAAAAGAATATCTTTGAAATAAAAAAATGAGCTTAGACAACATATTTCAAAAAGCGGAAAAGCCAATTGAAGAAAAAAAGCTGCAAGTTGTAGCGAGTGAGGATTCCATTTTTGACGACTGGTTAGCTTGCATTGATAAACTAACAATAGAAGATAGGCAATCACTCTCTGGTAACCAAAAAGATTATTTCACTAAAAGTCAAGAGTTCTTAAAAAGTTACCAAATCAAGCCTGAAATGATAAGCAAATTCAACAAAAAAGTAAATACAAAAAAATTAAACAGGGATGAAAAATCTTATTTTGGGGTCTTCCTCTCCACTTTAATACAAACAAGCTACGACCAAGGCTGGAACAACTTCGAATTTGAAAATGTTAACTGCAACTATTTTCTTTCTCTTTTAAAGGGAAAAAAAGGCAAAGATATAAGCGTTAAAACAAGAATAATTGATGGGGATGGTCCACTACAGGCAGCAAACTACTGTTCTTTAGAAACAAAAGAGGTTGATGGAAATTTTGCTTTGCGGCATGCAACAAACTGCTCTTTAAAAGCAGAAAGCATTATTGGAAATTACGTTTTATGGGGTGCTGAGAATTGCGTTGCAGAAATAACAAACTACGAAGGGTATAGGTTTGGTTTTGACATGAAGAATTGTATTATCTACTCGCCAAACCAACCACTTTTGAAAGCAATAAAAAGCCAATTCGAAAAACCAACAACAAACAAATTTTTTGGTCGGAGAACTTAAAAAATGAGCAAAGTGCTTTATTCCCCAAAAGTTGAAACTTACACCGCTCCAACAAGCTACTGCCCAGGTTGCGGGCACGGCCAACTTCACAAAATAATCGGCGACGCCATAGACGAATTAAAAATAAGAGAAAAAATCATTTTCGTCGACTCAGTTGGCTGTTCAGTCTTCGCCTACAAATACTTTGACTGCGACCACATACAAGTCCCTCACGGAAGGGCTCCAGCGGCAGCCACCGGAATAAAAAGGCTAATGCCAGAAAATGTCGTATTAACTTATCAGGGCGACGGCGATTTGGCAGCTATCGGCACAGCCGAAATCATTCACGCAGCTAACCGCGGAGAAAACATTTCAGTTTTTTTCGTCAACAACGCAATTTACGGCATGACAGGCGGGCAAATGGCTCCAACAACCCTGATTGGACAAAAAACTACCACCTCCCACACTGGAAGGGATGAACAAGTTGTTGGTTACCCAATCAAGGTTTGCGAACTCCTCAACACATTAGAAGCGCCAATATATCTAGAAAGGGTGGCGATGTTTGACGCACTGCACATCAGGCAAACCAAAGAAGCAATCAAAAAATCATTCAGGATACAACTAAAAAACAAAGGATTCTCATTAGTGGAAATTTTATCAAACTGCCCAACCAACTGGAAAATGACGCCAGAACAATCAATGGACTACGTCAAGAACGAAATGACCCAAGAATTCAAGCTAGGAACCATCAGGGACAAGGAATTTTGCCAAAAATGAGCTTAGATAAAATATTCACGGAAAGAGTAGAACAGCCAATACAAGAAAAGGTATTAAGAACCGCAAAAAGGGAAGAAGTCATATTGAACGAATGGTGCTCTTATTTTGAAAAAACAAAAAAAGACGAATGGGATTTTGGTGACATTAATGAGCAAGATTGTTTTTTAAAAACACAAGAATTCTTGCAAAGCTTTAAAATAACTCCTGAACTC
>JACQSW010000097.1 GCA_016211095.1 Candidatus Woesearchaeota archaeon
CATTAAAGTAACAGATGTGAAAGAATTGATACCAGAAGAATATGCGCACTTACGAAAATTGCCTGAGAAAGAATTTCAAAAAAAATGGACCTATAATCAATTAAGAAAAGCAATAAAAAAACACATGCCCTTATAAGGTGAGCTCCTTTTAAACTTGATGAAGATTGCTATAATACTTAATCATATTTTGAGGTAAAATTTTCTCTTTAACCATCTTTTCTGCTTTTTGTTCTACAGTCATGAAATATGGTTTTTCTTTGAAGTGTTTATGCAATATTCTGCAGTTTTCCTCTAGCAAATAAGCCAATATTTCATTTTTAAGAATTTGGCCTGTTGCAACTAATTTTCCTGCTTCTTTAATGTCAGCATCTCTTTCGTAGATTATTACTCTGATTTTGCAACCTGCAAGTGTTAATGCGGTGGTTCTATGGCTTCCGTCTAACATAAAATACTCTGCAAAAGGGTTTTGACGCTCAAATCTCTCAAATTCTTCAAGTAGTTTATCACCAAAATATTTTCTTACTGTATCTTTTCTTATGACTGGAACAAAAGGAACATCTTTTCCTATTTTACATTTAGTGAAGTACTCACTTAGAACGCCATCGCTATGTAATGGGTAATCGTTTAAAGTAATAATCTGATTAGGGTTTAATTCTATTGTTTTCATGATTTATAGAAATTAACCGATGATTTATATAGCTTAGCGTTCTAAATTCCCCATTATCTTTCTTAACTGATCTATGTCTTGTTTTAATCTTATTGAAATTTCTGCTTTAAGATTTTTATTCAATTTTTTCTGTTTAACCAGGCCTAAACGCCAAACAGAATACCCAATATCCCCGCAAGTATTCAGCAAAGAGACAATCAACAGTCTATTTTTGCCCGTTTTAGAATTTGGATACCCATATGTTTTTAGAAATAGTTCTTTTTGCTTATTGCTTAATTCTAGGCTTTGCATAAAATACACAATATCCCATTCAGGAAAATTGTAGTTTGAGAACTCCCAATCAAGAAGCTTAATTTTTTTCCCGTCATAAATAATGTTTTCTCTTGATAAATCGCTATGTAATAAACTGGCTTTTTTCCTATTGCCAAAAAAGTTATCATTCTTATTGCAAAAAACAATTACCCTCTTAAATAAAGAGTCAATTTCATTAGTTACTTCATCAGAAAGGGCGTTTTTATGATTATGAACATTTCTAAAATAGGGTTTTATGGCTTTTAGTAATGAATATTTTTTGCAAGGTTGCTTTTGGCCGTGTAAGCGTTTAGCCCACTTCGCCATAAGAATTATAAATTTAGCATTTAGCTTTGTGGGGTATTTTCCTTCAACAAATTCTTCTACAAAATAATCCGCAGAAATAATATTGTGAGATTTATCAAAAAAATAGGCTTTTGGTCCTAAGCCAACTTTTAGAGATTTCAAAAGATTATATTCTTTCTTTAAATTCTTGAATTGGGGATTATTCTCTATCCGCAAAACATACTTTTTTCCAATCGTTTCAATTACATAATTGTAATTATGATTTCCTGAAGCAAGAAAAGAAAATTTTACCAAACCCCCATCAAGTTTCTTACAAACTTGTTCTACCTGTTTTTTAGTAAGATTCATGCGATATAAATTAAGAAGCACATTTATATAAGTTGCCCCAGCTGTTTAGCCATAAACAACGCAAAAAACACAGAATTTAAGAACAAACCCAAAACACAAAAATAAAAGAATCAAAAATGAAACTAGATGACGTTTTTGGAACACCAGAAAAACCACTTGAAGAGAAGAAGTTGGAAACTATAGCTAGTGTGGAAAGCCTTAAGGATAAACGTATAGCTGACCTTTTAGCCTTGGGAAAAACTTTCTACAGCAACAAAATAGATAGCGATGGCAGGTTGGTTGGTGTGCCTGATGCCCTTCGGCAAGCCTTAGCTTATGCCGGCAAAGACGGTTTTGTTGCTTCCATGCCTGAAATGATAGCAGTTAAATGCTTGGTTGGCAAAGAGCACGATTTTTGGAATTATGGGCGTGATGTTAATTCTGAGGAGGATTTTGGCATTGACAAAAAAGGCTTATGGGTAAAGAAGGGTGAGGGTGTTTTGGTTGTGTTACACGGCGGCGGAATACTCACACCCGGCCGGATTGAAAACGCTATTAATGAAGGTTTAGTTGATAGAAGCGCAAAATACACTAAAAAAGAATTTGATAACCTACTTGAAGGCAAATTGCCAAGCGGAGAAACAATAAAGCTTTACACTCTTGATGATTTAAAAAAAGAAACGAAAATTTTGGAGCACAATTTTGGCGTTGTAATTCCTTATGAATCTGCTCAGACAACAGATTCAGGTTGGCATACAAAGAATGAGTTTTTGAGCAATCCGTTGGTTATTGCCCGTAATGGTGGCTTGGATAATTTGGAAGCTTACTTTGACAAAGCAAAGCATAGTGATGGAACTGTAAGTAATTTTCACCCATTCGAAGGTAGGAGTCCTAATCAAGCGCAGGGGCGCCTGGTGTACCTCGACAATCTTTATGGCCTCGATGGCAACAACCTCATCGACAATGTTGGGCTTTTCGTCGGGGTAAGCACCGAAGGCAATTAAAAAAATGGGATTAGAAAACGTATTCGGAAAAGTTGAAAAGCCAGTTGAAGAGAAAAAGTTAGAAGTGATCATGGCTGATGAAACCGCGTTAATTGAGTGGTTAGCTTATTTTAAACGGCTCACCCCTCCTGATTTTGATACGGTTGGTTTGGCACTTGCTTCTTTTAAAGAGTATTTGCAAACTTTTCACATAACGCCGCAAATAATAACAAAATTTTGTGCAACAGTTAATACAGAAAAATTTGAACGGGTTCAAAAAAGTGATTTTGGCGTTTTCCTTTCAGCACTAATACAGACGAGTTATAGCCAAGGAAACAATGGCTTCCAATTCGAAGAGATCAACGCTAATTGTTTTGGCGCTTTTTTAGAAGGCAAAAAAGGTGATGAGATTAGGATTAAGGCAGATAAAATTAACGGAAATGAAACATTATGGTTTGCTAAATATTGCGATTTAATGGTTGAAGAAGTTAAAGGAAACTACGCATTAGAGCGGGCTGAGAATTGTTCTTTAACTGTGAAAGACCTTAACGGAAACTACACATTATGGGAAGCTGAGGATTGTGTTGCAGAAATAATTTGGTATCATGGGTATAATTTTGGTTTTGGGATGGAGGACTGCATAATTTATTCGCCAAATCCAAAAACTTTTCTAAGATTGGGCAAGTCCTTCCCCCCTAAAAGCAATTCTTTCTGTTTCGGAAATTTGCCAACTGAAGAATAAGCCAACCTTTTTTTTAGGTTAAGCTTGTTTTGTTTTTACAACCGACGTTTTTCCGCCTTTTTCTGACGGTTTAGTCTCAACATTTAAGAATCCTGCCTCTTCTAATTCTTTTATTTTTCTTTGGAATGTTCTGTAGGATTTGTCCGAGTTTTTTGAATAAACTTCATAAATTTGGGCAGTTGATTTACCGTTATTGTTCTTTATCAAGCTGATCAGCTCTTTTTCTTCTTCGCTTAGGCCTTCTGCTTTTTTTGGGCCGAAGTTTGGCAGTTTACTTATCGCTTCTTCTGCGTGGCCAACTAAAATTTTTTTTGAGGACTTTTTTTCCGCCGCCAAACCTGCTTCTTTTAGCAAGAACAGCCCGCTTCTTATGTCGCCAATCTCCGCAGTTTTTTCAACTATCAAAGTTAATGCTTCCTCGTTCCATACCCCCTTAACGAATGAATAATTAATCCTTTTTTTTAGGATGTCCTCTGTTTCTGCATGATTGTAAGGTTTGAACTCCAAAATTTCTGGGATAAGCCTCGATTTTATTCTTTGGTCAAGCTCACTCATCCAATCGCTTGTGTTGGTTATTAAGAAAATGCTTTTCCGATAAACATCCTCTATGAGCTGATAGATTATTTGCTGGGATTCAAGCTTATCGACTTCGTCAAAGATAAAAACAGCTGCCTTCTTATTAATTATTGTTGTCGCATCCTTGATTAATTCGTCAGCCTTTTTATTAAAAACGTGCTTGAAGCCTACTTGTTCACAAATGTCCAGTATCATTTTGTAAGCGGTGTCTTTCTTCCAGCAATTAACATAAATCGGGAACACCTCCTCATCCAACCCTCTCTCTTCCATCTCCCTCAAAACAAACTTCGCAGCGGCGGTCTTGCCAATTCCGCTAGGGCCGATAATCAGCAAGTTTTTCCCATTCCTCTTCTGAAGCAAAGGCTTTATGCACTCAGCGAGATACTGCTGCTGGTTTTCCCTGTGAGGCAAATTTTTCGGCAGGAATTCCGCATCTAAAGCCAACTCATTAACAAACAGCGATTCATCCCCAGAAAGCGTTTCATCAAATAATCCCAAACTTATAACCCCCTCATAAGTTTAAAATGTATAGCCCATGTTTTTTTAATTGTTTCGTTTGGTTTAACCGAAAATTTTATATCTCAACAAGCTGCCCCTTTACTGCGATAACAAACCTAACGCCAAACCCTAACGACAGCAAAGCAGAGATTAAAGCCATATGCTCTTTTCCGGTGCCAGAAACTATGTTCAGCGCTACTTCTGTCCCGTCAATCTTCCCTTCCAAACTTTTAACTAGATCCGCTTTTAATTCTTCAGCACTTTTCATCAAATCCAAAACGATGAACTCGGCGTTGTCAGTTTTAGAAAATTTTTCTCTCCCGAAATCATTAGTTATGAGGAATATCTTTCGCCAGTCCGTTATCTTTTGCAGGGTAGAAACCTGTATCCAGCTCCCCTTTCCGCTGCTAAGACAAGCCACTAAATCAGTCATTTTCATTCTTAAATTATGGCTTCTCCTTTTAAGTTTTATGGTCGCATTTAAGGAAAGCTTTTATAAATTTTGAAAATATCATAATAAGCATTAATTTTAGTGAAAAAAAATAGGGGGGTGCTTTTTTTATGAGGAAGAAAACTTTAGCTGCAATACTTAGCTCCGTCTTGGTGGTGGCGCCAACAATAACTTCAAGCCAAACAGGCACAGACGCGGTCAAGAATGTTTCACAAACCGACGGATTATACGACAATTGCCCGCATGGCCTTGATGAAAAAGTTTATTCTATGCAAAGCATCCTCGACAGCGTGGAGATGGTGGTGCATGAAGCCAATTTTACTGGAGTCTACAAGGATGAGGAAGGCAAAGATCACGAAGTTAAAGATATGGAGACTTATATCGGGGCAGGGACAGTTATAAAGAAAAAAGACGGTTTAGCTTACATCTTAACATGCAATCATATACTTGAGGATTCCTCAGATCAATGGATGGCTATTGGTGGGCACATAGCTAAGCTAACAAAAGTTACGCATACTTATTATGTCGAAAAAGAAGGCGGGGTAAAAATAAGTTTGGATGTTGTTGCCCAAGATTCGAAATTAGATGCTGCCCTTTTAAGAGCAAAAGACACCGAAGGCCTAAAATTGTTCCCTTATAATCTTGGCGATTCAGATTTGTTGGAAGCAGGCGATTTTAACTATGCTGTGGGGTATCCCCTGCTTTTGGGTAAGTTTGTTACCTCTGGAATAATAACAAGCACGAATGTTGAGCGGCAGCCTAACTGGTTCATGCTGCAAACGCCAATTCACCCCGGCAATAGTGGCGGGCCAATAATCGCAATTAAAGACGGGCAATACGAATTGGTTGGCTTGTCTGAGGGGTTTATTAAGCGGCAAAATTATTTTGGCGAGCGCGCTTATGGTCGCCGCCTTATGGGCGATTTTGCCGCGGCTCCCCCTGCTGATGGCGTTACTTATTGGAGGCGGGGTGTACGCGGATAACGCTGCCGGGGCCGTCACGATGACCGGCGTGGGCGAGG
>JACQSW010000100.1 GCA_016211095.1 Candidatus Woesearchaeota archaeon
GTATAGCACCTGCTTGGTAAGCAGGAGGTCGCGGGTTCAAATCCCGCCTGGGGCTTTTACTCTTTTGCATGGAACGAATTATTTTTTTGTGAGGCAAAATTCATTAATCTATTCTCTAATATAGGCAAATTATTAAAGAGCTTTTTCGTATTAAACTTAGGTACAAAAAGGTTTTTTTTATCAAAATGGCAAAAGTTCCGATTATTGAAGTTAAAAATTTGACGAAAAAGTTTGGCGATTTCACTGCTGTGGACAACATATCCCTCGTGGTTTATCCAGGCGAGATTTTCGCATTTTTGGGGCCGAATGGGGCTGGAAAATCAACGACAATAAAAATACTCACAACCCTTCTTCGCCCATCTGCGGGTGAAGTTAGGATTAATGGATTTTCTCCACTTACAGAAGAGGATGAGGTGAGGCACTCTTTTGGGATAGTCTTCCAAGATCCAAGTTTAGATGACGAATTAACAGCTTATGAAAATATGGAATTTCATGCTGTGCTTTACAGCGTTAATTCAGAAGCGAGAAAGAAAAGGATTCCTGAATTACTGAAATTGGTGGGATTATGGGACAGAAAAGACGATAGGGTAAAAACCTTTTCGGGGGGTATGAAGCGGCGGCTTGAAATAGCTAGGGGGCTTATTCATCATCCGAAAATTCTTTTTTTAGATGAACCAACTATAGGGCTGGATCCGCAAACAAGGAATTTTTTGTGGGAATACATAAAAAAGCTTAATAAAAATGAGGGCATGACTGTTTTTTTGACAACCCACTACATGGAAGAGGCAGATAAAATAGCGGACAAGATTGCAGTGATAGATAGAGGTAGAATAATAAAAATTGGGACTTCCGCCGAATTAAAAAATTTTACAAATTCGCATTCTTTAGAAGAGGCTTTTTTAAAATTAACCGGACGCACTATAAGGGAAGAAGCGGCTTCAGCAAAAGACCGGTTGAGGGACCACCAAAAGAGATGGGGGGGAAGGTGATGGGGCCAATTTACATAATGTGGCTAAGGCAAATCAAAAGGTATTGGAGGTCAAAACCTAGAATTATAGGCTCTTTGGCGCAACCTCTACTGTTCTTAGTTGCCTTAGGCTTCGGATTTGGGCCTATCTTCCAAAAGGCTGGCGGCGGAAATTATATTGAGTTCTTAGCCCCAGGAATTATTGCTATGAGCATACTCTTCACCGCGATGTTCGTAGGAATAGAAGTCATATGGGATAGGCAATTCGGTTTTTTAAAAGAAACGCTTGTAGCTCCTGTTTCAAGATACAAAATAATGATTGGAAGAACCTTGGGCGGTGCAACTGTTGCGTCAATGCAAGGATTAATAGTTTTTATACTCTCCCTCTTTGTTGGTTTTAAGCCCGCAAATATTTCCATGATAATTGTATCTTTTGTTTTTATGTTTTTGATAGCGCTGCTTTTCACTGCGTTTGGAACTGCAGTTGCGTCAAGATTAGAAGACATGCAGGCTTTTCCCCTAATAATCAACTTTATCATCATGCCAATCTTCTTTTTATCAGGCGCCCTATTCCCGATAGAGGGGCTTCCCAAGAGCATAGGCTTTGTTATGAAACTAAATCCCCTTTCTTACGGCGTAGACGGGCTTAGGGGGGCATTAACTGGAAATCACACCCTTGGTTTAGTGCAGGATGTTTTTGTCTTGATTGGCGTAACCATCTTAACAACTATCATTGGGGGCTACTTATTCTCAAAAATAAAAGAATAACTACAACCAATTTTTATACTTCTTTTCGGAAGAAAACTACAAACTTTAGTTTGTAGATTAATTCCGGCACCCTTATTCTTTTAACCTTAATCTCTTTAAGTTTTTTTTGCATCTGTTGTATATGTTTGAATATATATTTTGCAGCGCCGTTAGACACGACAAATGTGCGGGTGAGTGCATAAACCTCCCAATATATTAAGGGCTTCTTCGTAGGAAGCCCCGCACTTTTAGTGCGGGGAGGATGTCGCCTTATGTTTTTATCCCTGCCTTTTCTTTGGCAATTTTTTTTGCCCCTTACTCAAAAAATGATTTTTTTTGGCAGTTTCGCAAATGATAAAGTTTATAATTAAAAATAGCTGCATATAATTTATGATAAGGTGCTTTTCCTCGGTTGGAGGCAAATACGAAACAACGAAGGGCGAGGTGCCTTTTTTGCCTAAGGGCAAGAACGATTTTGTCTGCCTATTTCTTGAAGAACCGTCTCAAGATGAAGTAAACAATGTTTGCAGCACATTTAAGTTTCAGCAGAAACATTTTTCTTCTTACACAAAAGAAGTAAGATCACTGCGTTACACGATGAGGCCGCTCGTCTTTGTTTTCATCGACTATTATGCGGAAGGGGACAACATAAAAAAGACTCATGTGCTTTTTGCAATGAAAAAAAACGTTCTAGTCGTTATAACCCCACATAAATCCAAATATTACAGCGAGCTGTTTAACAAACTAGTTTCGATGTTAAAGACAGAGAACATAAAGCAGAATCACACCGCCTACTTCCTTTACTATTTTCTTGAGGAGGACACAAGGGGGAATTATGAAGTCTTAGACTTGATAGAAGATAAGGTTATGGTACTTGAAGAGAGCATAAAAAAGGATGCCCAAAAGAAGCCTATTAATGATATAGTGAGGCTAAAGAGGAAATGTTTTTCCACGGCTAAGTGCCTGTGGGCTTCTGCCAAGGTTATTTTCACAATAAAGAAGGGCTTGACTCCACTGACGCTTGATAAGGAGCTTCTAACAAGGATGGATGATGTTTACGACACATTAGTCCACCAAGCGGACATGTTGACTGTGCAAAGGGAAATCCTTACGGATATGCTTGAGATATACGCAACATTCGTCAATAACAGGCTTGCCGAGATATCAAACGACCTTAATTCTGTGATGAAAAAGCTTACAGCATTGACTGTGCTGATAATGGTGCCTACATTTATAACAGGTTTTTACGGCATGAACTTCCAATACCTTCCATACCTTAAAACGCCATTTGGGCCGATAATTGCAACCTTGTTTATGCTGGCGGTTACAGGGGTTTTATATTTTTACTTCCACAAAAAGAAGTGGACATGAAATAATTTTAAAAAAATTTGGAGGTGAGTTTAAATGCCATGTGCAAAAGTTGTAGAATTAATTGGAAGTTCCAAAAAGAGCTTTGATGACGCATTTCAGGAAGCCATTAAGAGGGCAAGTAAATCAA
>JACQSW010000101.1 GCA_016211095.1 Candidatus Woesearchaeota archaeon
CTTTCTGCCTTATTATGCTTGTTTTTTTATTATAGGAACATTTATATATCATTAATTACTATAGAATAGTAACAAAATGGAGGTTTTTTGAGAAATGGAATACACACCCCAACCAAAGGAAATAACCATTGGAGAAATATACTACAAACAAGCCAAAAAAACGCAAAACATACAAGAAAGAGCAGAATACATACTAAAAGCAATGCCTTACCTAAAAAAAGAATCAACCAAACAGCCAAACAACAAAGGCGTAACAAAAGCTCTAATGGGCTGCTACCAATTCCTACTCGTAGAAAAAAGCATACCGCAAAACGCTAAAACAATAGAACCAAAAATAGGCATAAGCGAAATCCTACACGAAATATCACAACTAGAACAAAAACTACAATAAAAAAAACAATACAAAAAAAATGGAACAAGAACCAAAATACCAACTAACAACCACAACAGCTGGCCAAGCCTATAAGTGGGGTTGTGATTCAAGGGGGGATTTGATAGAGCAAACCAGCTTAGCTAAAGTTCAGCTCAAAAACAATAACCTGTTTATAAACAATGGGTTAGTCCAAAAAATCCCTCAACTAAAACAAGCATGCAACTCAGCCGTTATCCCAAGGTTGGTTGCTCCAAACGCACAAGACATAATAAGCGCAACAAAAACAGGAGGCAGAACATTCTTACTTGAAGACAAAGTAACAATAGACCTCAGCTTATTCGGGTGGGGAGAAGAAGGGGAAACTCAAGAGTTCGGCATTGAAATTAAAGGCGCGGGAGCAGACAAAGGCATTGGCTTGCCTTGGTACGACACATTATTAAGAAACCTAAAAATAAATAAGAGCAACAAATACAAGGCTTACGCAAAACTCTACAAAGAATTAAAGTCCAGTCAATTATCTCTAAAGCCCATACAATTACAGTATGTTCTAAGCATAATGACAGAAGAATTCGGTGATGGCCGCCCGTCCGGTGGGCAAAACCTTAATTTCGCAATCGGTGCGCTAGAAGACTCAATAAGGTATGCTAAGGCTAAGAATGGAATAAAAATTGCCCCAGTATTCGAAATTGTGCCTTTACCAAAAGAAGTTGCTCACAATATCCGCCTAATAAGCGGAAACCATAGCTATATAGGGAATATTGCTCAAGAAAAAAGGCTTATGCCCTCCACCATCAGGGGGATTTATTTTGGCGACATAAAAAACAATGTGCTAATAAAACGTTTATGCGGGGCGTTAGGAAAAAACCCTATACAAAGGGAAAATGTATATAAAAAGATGGTAGAAGACTCGGCACAATTCTTAGAAATAATACCCAAACACGCAAAAAGAACAAAAAAAGGATACAGTTGGCATAGAGTTGGCGACATTAAAAACGCCTACAACCGCTCTAATGTCTTTTGGGATGACCCTGTTGCATTTTACCTTGCCAAAGATGTTGTGATAGCACCTTCAGGCATATACTTTGTAGATTTAGAAAGCTTTGAGCCAAACGAAAAATGCTCAGAAGAAAACTTTCAGCTAAGGCAAGAGATGTATATTACAAATATCTTCAAAGACTTCACAAAAATTTTAGGCGCATTCAAAAAAGGCATGAGCCTCTGCAACACCAGTAACGACAACTCACCAAACACAACAAATCAAGAGTTAGAGCTTAAGACTCTGCGAGAGTTATATCTCAAACCAAAAAAAACACCTAAAAAAGATTGCGAGGAAAGGGATATGCAACAACAAGCATTAAGCGACATAATCAAAGAGTGCAACAAAAGCGAAAACACAACTGTTTGGAAAACAGGAAACGAGCTTAAAGTTAAAATCAGCTACCCTAACTTCAAAGATGAACAAACTTTTACAATACCCCTTGAAAGACTACACTTAGAAGGAAATCTCTAAAAAATAACAAAAATGGGACTAAACGACATATTCGAACAACCAGAAAAACCGCTTGAAGAGAAGAAGCTGGAAGTTATAACTAGCGAAGAAGCTTTGCTTGATACTCTGTTAGCCTACTTTGAAAACAGTAAATACTTGCAGTGGAAGCTGTTGCCGGAAGATGGCAAAAAATATTTTGATGAGTGTATGAAATATTTGCAAAGATTTACAATCGAACCCAAAATAATTTATAGATTTAACGAAAAAGCTAAAATGCCTGCCTCGGTAGGAGAGCGTCAAGCATTAGGATTATGCCTTTCAGCAATGATACAAATATCTTATAATCAAGGATTCAACGATTTTGAATTTAAAGAAGTTCCTGCCAGTTGTTTAGGCGGTTTCTTGCAAGGGCAACAAAACAACAAAATAAAAATTAAAGTCGGAAAAAGCAAAGGGGTTTGGTTCTTAGACTCTGCTGAGAATGCCGTCATGGAAATACAAGATGACAATGGATTTGGCAGCAGAAATGTGAGGAAGTAAAAAAATGGAACTAGACAAAATATTTCAAGAAAAAGCAGAAAAGCCTGCAGAAGAAAAAAAGTTGCAGGTTATAGTTAGTGAGGAAGCTGTGGTTGGTGAGTGGTTGAAATATTTTAAAAAGAATAAAAAAGGTGATTGGGGCAGCGATGAGGAATTAGAAGAGTATTTCTCTATAAGTTTAGAATTTTTAAAAAGTTATTCAGTAAAACCGGAACTCATAAAGAAGTTTAGCGAAAGAGTTAATGGAAATAGGCTTAAAGATCGGAAAAGGCAATACTTAGGATGTTTCCTTTCAAGTTTAATCCAAACCAGCTATAACCAGGGTTTTAACGATTTTGAATTTAAAACTATCAATACCGATTATTTTGGTGCTTTGCTTCAAGGACAAAAGGACAATCCCATAAAGATTAAGGCCAAAAACATTAACGGGGGCAGTGCTTTACAGGAAGCTAAAAACTGTTTTTTGGAAGCAGGCGTAATCGATGGTTATTTCACATTGCAAAAGGCGAAATATTGTTTTTTAAAATCACAAAACATTGAAGGAAACCACACTTTGTCCGAAGCAGAATATTGTTCTTTTGAAGCAGAAACTGTTAAAGGCGATTGGAATCTAAGCCATGCTGAAAAATGTTTTTCAAAGATAAGAAA
The DNA here is from genome assembly GCA_016211095.1 of Candidatus Woesearchaeota archaeon. Taxonomy (GTDB): domain Archaea; phylum Nanobdellota; class Nanobdellia; order SCGC-AAA011-G17; family GW2011-AR17; genus JACQSW01. The sequence goes on from JACQSW010000101.1 coordinate 3,051, forward strand.
CTTAATAGGGGGAAGGATGATGAACGCAAGTATTGGTTGTGTTGCAGAAATAACAAACTACCAAGGATTTGATTTTGGTTGGTGTATTAACGATTGCACGATCTATTCACC
>JACQSW010000102.1 GCA_016211095.1 Candidatus Woesearchaeota archaeon
CATATATAAAGCTTTCGATTATTTTACTACTTTAAAGTTGTGTCAAAACTGGTGGATTTTACTTCTTCCCCTTTAGCCCTTCTCTGCTCTTCGGCCCTCCGCATAGAAACAAATCGGTCTAACACGAAATAAGAAGCCGCACCGAAAGAGCCGCCAACGCCAAAAAACATTAGAACATCAAAAAGCGCCCTATAGCCCTTAGTCATAACGCCTCCATAATCAAAACCAAAGCTGTCTAAAAGTTTTAAGCTGTCCTCGCTGACTCCAGCATAAACTTTCTTCACCTTGCCAAACTCAGTATAAACACCGCTTAAAGCATAATTAATTTTATTAAGCCCTGCTTCAGCATCGCCAAGTATTGCCCTGCTTTTCTGCACAATAGAAAGCATGTCTGTGATATTTTCATTATATCTTGATGTTACTTTTCCAACACGCAAAGATTCTTCATACCCCCGAGGCGCATTGGTGTAAGACATCCAATAAGTTCTTTGATGGAAACTTGTCGGGAAAGACTGAGAGTTTTTTTCCACAAAAACAATGTCGGCATCAATCTCGATTTTGCCAGCGTTAGACGAAGCCTCATTCACTAAATTTATAATTTTGTTTTTTGTCCATTTAAACTGGGGGTTTTCGCCAAGATTTTTAATATCGCCACCCCTTGACAAGCCGGCAATTACAGTTGAAAGATTAACTCCCTCAACCTTTTGTACCTTCAGCTTAGGAACTTCTTCAATCAAAATGTTTGCCCCTAACAGGCATTTTTGCGATTCATAAGTCCAATAGTGGTCAGTATTGTCATAAACTTGCCTTGTTACGGTGCGGCTTGTGCAGTTGCCGTCAGAATCACAATCGCGAACAGTGTCAAATTCAGTGTGGTAGTTGTCCCTGCTCCAGTAGTCCCAAGAATTTTTTATTAAGCTTCCGCCTTGGCTTATTTTTTGTGCTAATGGCTGTTTTGCCTTGATGTCTTTTTCAAATTCTGTCAAGGCTTGCTGTGTTTCTGCAATTTGTTGGATTATTTGATTATTTTTTTCTTGAAGGTGATCCATTGAGTCTTCTACTTTCGGGGTATTAACAAAATTCCATAGCTCATTGATGTGCATTGATGTATTGTGGGCTAGTTTGGATGCTTCTACTGCTTTTTGTTGTTGCTTTTCAAGCTGTATTATGCTTATTGGCCGGTGAGTGTTTTTGTAGTTTAGGTGTTTGGCAAGTAGCATTGAAGAGAATGTTCCCGCACTTAGCCCTATGCCTATTGCTATCGTCAACGGTTGCTTTATTATTTTTGTAAGTCCCATTTTTGTTTTTGGTAAAATTAAGTTATATTTAAAACTTTCTATTTTGTAACCACCTTAAAATAGTAGCCAGATACAAAAAAGAAGTGACTCCTCCCGCTTTTCAGGCGGAATCATCTGCACATCGGGGGCGCAGCCAGCTTGATGGCCCGTCGTTTCGGAGCCGCAACCAAATTCATTGCAAGGCATTGCAGCGCAACAAAGCCTTATCCGAACCAAAAAAAAAATTTTTTCTTAGAAGGATTACTCGTATCTTAGGGCGTCGACTGGTTTTAGTTTTGAAGCCCTGTAGGCAGGTATCACGCCGGCAACCATTCCGATTATCAGCGAGAATGTTAGTGCGAATATTAGGAGTGTTGGTGTTATAGCTGTGCTGCTGAACATCCTTCCAATTCCTCCTCCGCCCATTCCGCCGCTACTCATAGCAGAGCCATAATAACTAATTAGCCCTGAGCCGAATACTCCGAGGATTACCCCTCCAATGCCGCCAACTAGCCCGATAAGTCCGGAGTTAGCGAGGAATATTATTAGTATGTCGCGGTTTTTTCCGCCGATTGCTTTCATTATCCCAATCTCCTTAGTTTTTTCAAGGACGGAAGTAAACATCGTGTTTGCTATTCCTATAGCTCCGACTATTAATGATATCGCAGCTATTGCGCCAAGGAAGAGTGACATGAGGCCGAGTGTTTGCTGCATGGTTTCCTGCATTGCTTTTGGGGAAGACACAGTGAAATCCTGGTCTGTCTCCTTAAGTATTCCGCGGCTGGCTGTAAGCTTTTTTGTTATGTCGGCGACTGTTTCGTCTGATAGGCTTACATCTGCTATTTTTAGTGATATTGAGTTAAAGTTGTTGCCTGTGTTGCCCAGTGTTTCTCGGGCAATGTTTATGGGCATGTAAACTGTTGAGCCCTCTTCTAATACGCCTACAACCTTGAATAATTTGCCTGCGATATCTACCTTGCTGTTTAGCGGTATCCCTTTTTCAAATACTTTGCTGGCAAGGTTTCCGCCGATGACAACAGAGTAGGAATCCCCTTGCATTAACAGTCTTCCAGACTTGAGCTTTTCCGTTGTTATCTCCTTCCAGATAGGCGAATCAATTCCCTTTATGTTCGCAGAACTTTTTTTGCTTGAATAGGCCAAGTCGGCTCTGCCAGAAATTTCTCCCATGACAAATTTTACGTTGGGTGTGCTTCTAAGGGTTATAACATCTTTTGAGGTTAAATTTTTCTTGCTGCTTGTTTGCGCTGACCTTTCGCCTAAGTCCCTGATTCCGTGAAAGCCGCCTGCAGCACCGCTTGCCCTTGAAAAGCCGGGATTGACTGTTATTACGTCAGCTCCAAGGCTTCCCAGTCTTTCTTCGAGGCTGGCTTTTGCGCCCTCACTTATTGAGACTATTGAAACTACTGCAGCAATCCCAATGACGATCCCAATTATTGTTAGCCAGCTTCGTAGCTTGCTATGCATCAAGATGTTTAGTGCCAGCTTGAAAGATTTTTTTACCCTCATAAAATCTCCTATTTAATTTGTTGTTGGCTTAATTTTTTTCCTCTTTGCCCTTCACATTCTTAACCCATGCTGGTGTTTCAGTGGATGCTCTTGAAAAGCCATGCTTTGTTGACCTTTTTCTTGCAAAGATAAAGCCGCCAACTCCAAACACCAAGGCTATTGCAGCACCATAATAATATATACTATTTTGGGATGAACTCGCATTATGCATTCCGCTCATTGCGCTGCTTCTTCCTGTAAAGTTGCCTATGCCTGCAAAGCCCCCAATCAAACCCGTTGAACTGTCTGCTATGCCTAAGCTGCGTTCAAGATTGATAATTCTTCTCTCGCCGATGCTGTCAGTATAGTAAATGTCAAATTTTAGGGTGCTTGATCTTTGCGTTCCTTTCTTTGCGATGCTAAAGCTGGTGATTGTGTAGTCTCCGCTCTCCAAATTGCCAATCATTTGCCCGTCAGTGCCGACAGCCACGAAGCTTTCCTGTTGAGGAACCCTGACCACGACAGCATTTGCAGTATACTTGCCAATGTTTGCTATGGCTATTGAGACATCTGAGCCGCTGACCTCTTGGATGACAGCGTCAAAATTCGTCCTTGCGTCTTCTACGCTGATGTTGAAAAATTTAGTTATCCTGGAATCAGCTTCCCACATATTTGGGGAATACATAACTTTAATTTCGGGGTAGCCTTTCAGCGCGTCTTTGTCAACCCTTAACTTGTATGGAATCATCCAGTCATTTTTGTGATCTGCCACGTATGTGCTTCCCTCCAAAACTTTAACGGTGCTGTTGCCATCAACAGAAAATGGGTAGGAAGGCATCATCTCAAACCTTGCGCCTTCACAGGAAGGGGTTTGAACTCCGCTGACTTGGAATAATACATCCACATATTCGCCAGGTATTGCTGGATAGGGATCCTGGTTTATCAAATCAACCTTGAGGTTGCATGTCCCCTCACGGGTGTCAGCTGCAGAAACAAAGCTGAGCAATAACAACTGCATAACACAAAAAATGATTAAAGCTTTCTTCATATTTTTTTTACCTCACATTATTTTTTTGTTAATAGCCTCTTTTATTATCCTGCCATCCTTTATGTGCACAACCCTTTTGGAGTACTTCACCAATTCTAGGTCGTGTGTGATGAGTATGACTGTCTTGCCCTGCGCATTCATTTTGCCTAGAAAGTCCATAACAAATTTTCCTGTTGTGCTGTCCAAATTACCAGTTGGCTCATCTGCAAGTATAACTTCTGGGTCGTTGGCAAGCGCCCTTGCTATGGCAACTCTTTGCTGCTGCCCACCTGAAAGCTCATTTGGCTTGTGATACATCCTGTCCCCCAAACCAAGAGAGGCTAATAGCTCCTCTGCCCTTTCCCTCGCAGCTTTTTCCGGAACGTCAAGCATCTCCATTGGAAGCATGACATTTTGCAAGGCGCTAAGCGTTGGCAGCAGGTTGAACTGCTGAAAAATAAATCCAATAGTTTTTCCACGGAGAAATGATAGTGATGACTCGCTCATTCCTGATACGTTCTCCTCTTTTAGGAAAACGTTGCCCCATGAAGGCTTGTCGAGAGCTCCTACAATGTTTACCATCGTGCTTTTTCCGGAACCTGATGGGCCCGTTATCGCAATGAATTCCCCTTTCTTTATGTCGAGATTTATGCCTTTAAGGACGACGAGTGGGTCTGCCCCGCCCATGTCATATTTCTTCCAAACATCTATTATCCTTATCAGTGATTCGCTTTTCATTAGTCTGTTAGGGCTATCCATGCACTTTTTTTTGTTTTTAAACAAGATGGACTTTAAGTCCTCAAGATTTTAAAAGCATTTAAATATTTATTCTACAAAAGGCTGTATTAATAATGAGGGAAATTGCAGGGCACTTTTTTGCAGGCGGATTCGGCACAGAGTTGATTTATGCATTCGTTGTAATAGTCTGCAGCCTAATGGTTTATTACGGCACAAAGGAATTGTACGAGCTGAGCTCCCACAAAGGCATAAAATATTTCAGGCAGGCCTTCCTCTTCTTTGCAATAGCCTACTTCTTCAGGTCATTCATAAAGTTCATAGTATTCTATTTTGATGTGCACGAGATTTTTGATTTTTCGCCACGGGCTCTTGGGCCAGTAATAATCTTCTTTTTTATGTACTTCAGCGCAATGGCAGTCTTTTACCTGCTTTGCAGTGTTATGTGGAAAAAATGGGGGGACAATTCAAAAAAGATTTACATATTTCACTTTCTGGCATTCATTATTTCCCTTGTTGGCGTTTTGTTTAGAAGGATTTGGTTGCACGTCGGCATTAACATCTTCATGTTTTTCCTTGTCGTTGTCATAGTTTGCATTGCTTACAAGGACTCAAAAAAAGGGAAGAAAGGCCTTAACCTTTACGCCATATACCTATTGCTCCTCCTCTTCTGGATACTTAACGTAATAGGGGTATTAATACCTAACTTTTTGCCAACATTCCAAATTATGATTTACATGGCTTCTTTGGGGGTATTCCTAATGATAGTTTACAAGGTCCTAAAAAAAGCTGGCCCAGTTTAAAAAAAAATGGCAAAAAGGGGGAAACTGGAGATAGTAAAAGATATTCTTGTTATAATAAGGGACAGCCACAACTCAATAAAACAAACACCCCTTCTTAGAAAATCTAACTTGTCTTCTAACAGATTTAAGGAGTACTACAATGAGCTATTAGAAAAAAAGTTTATCAAAGAAGTTATTGACAAAAAAAATGGGAAGTATATCGTTTTAACCGACAAGGGATTCAGGTTTCTGGAACAGTACACAATAATAGTGAACTTTATTGACGAGTTTGAGCTCTGAAAAAGAAGCTTTGGGCATTGTTATGGGCTGCCTCCTTAATGCCCTTTGTATCCAAACTTTTTATTATATTTGTCGTGATCAACTATATCAAGAACAAATGCGATGATTTCAATTTCAGTTTCATCATTCGTTAAAGTGTATAACATTCGCAAAAAGTTTGATAATTCGACCCGAAACAAATTTGTAACTCCATATTTAAGTTTATATTCTTCAGGGATTTTATCTTTAGCAATTGGTTGACCCTAATGGGGATTTGCTTTAATCAAATCTCTCTTTTTCTCAATAGCATTAAGTATACTCTTCTCAATTTTAGAATCCGCAGCAAATTGATTTAGTAGTTTATATGCTTCTTCAGCTTCGGGAGAAAGAACAACGCGAACAGGCTTCACAGTTCAAGGCCTCTTGCAATTGCCCGGTTCATATTGGTATTTGTATTGTGTATCCAAGTAATTCCTTTTAATAAAAAGAATATTTTGTTGCTTTTTTCAAGATAGTCAAGGATAACCATTAAAGTATTATGATTTACTTGTTTTGGTAATTTTCTTTTTAGTTCGGCGATAGTAATTACGCTTTCATCCATATTTTTGAGCACATCTTCTACCATAAGAACAGTGTTTAATGTTGGCGAATGTTCTAATACTTGCATTTTTATCACTTTTAGTTATTAACTAATAACTATTAGATATTAACTGTTATATAAATGTTTTAGCTAAACAGTTACGGATACTTTGGCGGCTCGTTTTTTTGTATTTACCACGTGTCGTGATGGACAACTCCTTTGATGTTTAGAAGCTCTTTTTTATTTAGTTTTTCAGATGGATCTGCGTAACCTATTGGTATTATTGTTATTGGGGTAATATGGGGTGGGAGGCTTAATATTTTTCTTATCTCTTTTTCCACTTCTGGGTGTGTTTGCTTGAAGCCTGTGACATAAACTGCCCCTAATCCTAAATCGTGGGCTGCTAATAGGATGTTTTGTGTTGCTACGACCCCGTCCTCTATCCATCTTGTTGGGGATTTTTTTGTGTCCACGCAAACAGCTATAGAAATTGGAGCAGTTAGTATGTGCTGGTCGTTGCCTTCCCCTTTTAGTTTGGCTAGCCTTATTTTTGATTCTTCCCTTGTTATGAGAACGAAGTGCCATGGCTGGCAATTCTGCGAGGAGGGGGCGTTAACCGCGCATTCTATCAATTTGTTGACTATTTTTTCTGGGATAGCTTTTTTTAGGAAAAGCCTTCTCGACCTCCTAGTTTTAATGCATTCAACAGTTTCCATAAAAGTAAAAG
>JACQSW010000012.1 GCA_016211095.1 Candidatus Woesearchaeota archaeon
CTTATTAGTTTTAACTATGCCCGCCTATTTATTCTTTTAATCTTTTTCCCCAAAATTAAGGGTAAGCAGGCGGCAGGATTCGAACCTGCGAATAACCGGTCTGCAGCCGGTCCCCTTAACCGCTTGGGCACGCCTGCGCCAAACCAAAAAAATTGTGCAAACCCCATTTTATAAACCTTTTTACTTTCAAAAAATTTTTTCAAACATTAATCAGGGGAAAAAGTGTTTGCCCAGAAAAAAAAATTACCCTTTTATTTTTGTGTAAGCTGCGCATCAAGACTAACCATTTGTTCTGGTTGGCGAATTGTTACAGTTGTTAAATAATCTTCATAACCAACCTTTGTTAGCTTAACCGAATGTGTCCCTACGTCTAAATCAAAAACGATGCTGGAATCAGGATTTTGCGTTAACCCTTTTAAGAAGCCATCGATAAATACGCTTGCTCCGCGCGGATTAGATGTAGCTGTTAAGTAACCAAGAGGGGTAAGCTGTATATTTACAATTTTTTTCTCGCCAGAGTTTATCACGAAATTGTTTGTTATATAATCCCTGTATCCGCTTTTTGTAATGCTAAATGAGTGTGCTCCTGCTATTAAATTTGTAAATGTTGTCGGGGTTTTTGCTTGCTGTACCCCATCTAAAAGGATATTTGCGTCGCTAGGATTAGTCGCAACATAAAAGTCTGCAAGAGATGAGGGCTGGTTATTCTGACTGTACGCCCCTAAAATTAACTCAAAACTTTTTGAAGGATCTATAATCGAAGCAACAAAAAGAATGCCAATAATAAACAAGCCTAATGTTGTAATGTTTATTTGCCAATTCCCTCTTTTCATCTGTTAATCAATAAAACATGAAGGGTATAAAAATCTTTTGTTAAAAAAATTTTTTAAATTTATAAAAAACAATCCCTACTTTGCAATGTAGGTTTGGTCTTCTTTTGTCCGATCATCGATAATCCTAAACTTTAAGGGGTATATTGATTTTATCTTCATTTCGTTTTGAGAAAAACTTTTTGTTGAAGATATAACTTCATTATTTTTTGTTATTCTTGCCACAAAATTTGCTAGGTTGTCTGCTTTTCTGCGTCCTGCGCCTGTTGAGCAGGCGTTTAGAAATATTGTTGCATCTTTTGAAAGGTTTTTCAAATAGCCTTTTAACTCTTTGTCTGAAGTATCGATATAATTTTCTTCTTCATTTCCGTAGCCTATGTGTAACGCTTTTTTTTCTCCGTGGCCGCTTAAGATTAAAAGCTCGATGTTTGGGATGGTTTGTAATGATTGGTAAACTTCTTGGTCAGTTTCAGCAACCCGTACCCACGTATCATAATTTTTTAGTAAGTCTTTATAGAAGGCTATTGAGGGGTCGTTGGCGAATGCGTTGTTCCAGTCATTGCTTGGGAGTATTATTACTGCGTTTGGCTTTGCTGAATCTTCAAAATTGGTTACCTCTTTAATTTCTAACCCGATTTTTTGGAACATCCTTATGGATGCAGAATTGAAATCCAAATCAGCTAATTCTTTGGCGTATTCAAAATTCAGTGTGCCTTCTTTGAACGCGATGAAATCGTTAACGTCAAACATTAAGTTTCCGTTCTTGTCTTTTATGCTGGAATATTCTTTTATATCTTCGTAACTGATGCCTTCAATTTTTAGGTCTGCCATTTCGCATCCGTAAATGAGTGGGTCACCAACCTTATCTTTGATCAAGGCCAAGTCTTCAGCTTCTTCAACTGTACCGCCTACTTCTTTAAATTTGACGATGCACCAACCCCAAAATACGGAGTTCCCCTTTGTGTCTTTTATTTTTAGGAACTGTTTGGCTTCTTCAACTGTCCCCCCTAATTTTTTAAAAGTTGCAATGGTAGAACCGTTTCCGAATATCGGCCAACTGCTCTTGTCTTTAAGCTCTAACAACATTTTTGCGTATTCAACTGTTCCGCCAACTTTATGGAATTGATAAATATCGTCTCCGTCAAAAAATGAGTGCCCCAGTCTGTCTGTTAGTTGGACTAGGTCTTTTGCGTATTCAACTGTTCCACTAACTTCTTTATATTGAAGAATTAGGTTTGAGTTAAATCTTACCGAGTCTCCTCGTTTGTCTTTAAGCTTTAACAACTCTGAAGCATATTCAGGTGTACCACCAAGGGTTATAAGCTTATCAACTTGTTCGTAATTGAACGCGGGTTTGCCCTCTTCGGTTGTTAGGGCTAATAGTTGGGTTTCTAAATCTTTTTTGTCTTTAGGATTGGGAGCAGGTGCTAGTTGCGGATTGGCACTTTTTTCTTGAGAAACAAGCGGTTGCATTTGTGACTTTAGGGATGTTGGTTGGTTTGGCCCGATTAGCGAAGTTACTAATGTTAAAGCTGCTAACGAAAAGATTTTCAGCTTTTTGTTCATAAGAAAATGTTTTTGGAACCCCTCTTTTTAGGTTTTAATTTGGAGTTAAAGTATGTGACCTCCTCACCACAATTAAAGTACTGGGCTTCCTCCTAATAAAACTTTCGTGGAGGAAGAGGTTTATGCACTCACCCGCTTTTCAGGCGGGATCATCTGCACATTTAGTGGCGCAGTCATCTTGATGGCCCGTCGTTTCGGGCCGCACCCAATTCGTTGCAAAGCATTGCAGCGCAACAAAATCTTATCCAAACCAAAAAAATTGTTTCTTAGCATTTCCCTTTCCGCCATTTAAGGAACACGGTTCCAAAAACGGAAAGCAAAGGCCTCGAAAACCAGTTAGGATCATAAAAA
>JACQSW010000011.1 GCA_016211095.1 Candidatus Woesearchaeota archaeon
TTTTCTTCCAAATTTTATTTTTAGATGTTCGTGATGGTAAAAGAGGTGCTTTTGGTATTTTAGTCTCATCCAACTTACTAATTTTGAGGTATAAATTGTGGAGTTATTCATATTACCCCCTAAATATTCCCCTTCATAGTTTGCTATTTCTGCAACACACTCCTCAGAATTGATTAATATCGCGTTACCGAATAACGTTTCTGTCTTTAAAGAACAATTCTTAGCTCCGTCAAGTGAGGAATTTCCATTGATGGTGTCTGCTTTTATAAGGCAGTCTATTGCATTTTTTAAGAGGTTATGCCCGTAAATGGTTTGTGCTTCTAAAAAACAATACTTAGCCATGTGTAAAGTGTCGTCCCCACTGATTTTTTTCCCTATAACCCTTATTGGTTTACTTTTTTGTCCTTGAAGAAACATACCGAAATCGTCAGTATTTATTTCTTCAAATTCAAAGTTGTTAAAACCTTTATCATAAGAAGTTTGCATCAGGCTTGAGAGAAAAACCCCCAAACATCCTTTTTCGCACAAGTTTAGTTTGGACGTATCAACTTTCTTATTAAAGATTTGTATCATTTTTGGGCTTATTTTTGTGTAACTTTGTAGAAATTGTTTGCTTTCCGCAAAATAATTCGGAAGATGCCCCCACTTTTCCCATATCATCTTTTTAGTTTGCTCAAAGTAAACCATCCAATCATCAATAACTGCTTCCTCACTGGTTATAACTTCCAGCTTCTTTTCAGGTTCAATTTTTTCTGGTGTTCCAAAAACGTTTTCTAGTCCCATTTTAGGTTGGATAGTGCGATGCTCCCGCTACAGTTGTAGTTTATTGCGTCACGGAAAATTAAGCTGCCATTTATTTTGCCTATTTTGAGCTTTATAGGATTTTCCGCTTTGCCTTTAAGGTAACAGCCGAAGTGGTCGGCGTTAATCTCACCTAATTCGAAGTTGTTAAATCCTTTGTTATAACTCGCTTGTATTAATGCTGAGAGGAAAATTCCTTTGTAAGAATTGTAGTAGTCTAGAGGTGTGCATAGCCTAAATGGGCGATGTAAAATGTCTAATGGTTTTCCTTTATTTGGTATTTTTTCATTAAGTTGGGCTATCAATTTGGGGGTTATATTAAAGTTTGATAGGTGATTAAAATATTTTTTAAAATCGTCGTCCCAGTAACCGTTCACTTCTAATTTTGGGGGGATGCTTCGTTCAAAATAAGCAGTCAAATCATCAACAACAACTTCTTCAGTAATAATTACCTGCAACTTTCTTTCTTCCGCAGGTTTTTCTGCTTTTTCTTGGAATATTTTGTCTAGTCCCATTTTTTGATTTTAGGCGCCTCCGACGCTTACCCCAACCGAACGACCATCGCTGCTGAGGCTGTTGCTGCCATCAAGATCGCCCACGTCGTAGTCGAGGAAGAGCAAAAGGCCCCGCGCTTGATTTGGATATCTACCTTCAAATGGGTGAAAATTAGCTAAAGTCCCATCAGGATATTTAGCTTTGTCAAAGTAAGCTTCCAAATTATCCAAACCGCCATTGCGAGCAATAACCAACGGATTACTCAAAAACTCCTGCTTTTTAAGCCAACCTGACTCTGTTGCTCTGGCAACTTCATAAGGTATTACAACTCCAAAATTGTGCTCAACAATATAAACTCCTTTCTTCAAATCATCTAAAGTATAAAGCTTAACCTTTTTTCCATCCGGTAAGTTTCCTTCAAGAAGGCTGTCAAACTCTTCAGCTGTATATTTTGCGCTTCCACCAACCAAACCTTCTGCATAAGCCTGCTCAATTCTGTCCGGAGTAAGTATGCCTCCGCCGTGCAACACAACCAAAACCGCCTCTCCCTTCTTTCCGAACAAGCCTTTTTTGTCAATGCCCAAATCCTCCTCAGAAAGAGTCGTATACCAATGATTCCAAAAATCGTGCTCTTTGCCAACCAAACATTTAGCTACAATCAGTTCTGGCATACTAGCAACAAAGCCATCTTTGCCTGCATAAGCTAAGGCTTGCCTAAGAGCATCAGCAACACCAACATAAGCCCCATTGCTATCTCTTTTTTCACTGTAAAAAGTTTTTCCCAAAGCAATAAGGTCAGCAATACGCTTGTCCTTAAGGGATTCCGCACTAGCAACAACCTCCAATTTCTTTTCTTCCACAACTTTTTCTGGTTTTCCGAAAACGTTTTCTAGCCCCATTTTTTTATTGATTTATGGCTGAAGCAATTGCATAGATGAGTGGGGGGGAGATTATTGCGGTTGATAAGACTGCTAACGTCCCTACATAGCCGTCCATTGCTAGTTGTTTGAGTTCACACTTTTTTTTGATAATTCCCGCATTAACTTTTAAGGCGAGATAGTGGGATGGTGGCAGTTTGTCTTTGATTGTGTCAAAATAAGTTTCGAGATGTTCCCATTCTTTTTTTTTCTGTGGCGGATTGTCAACTATTATGTCTGCTGTTTTTTTGTCTGTTAGCGTGAGGATTTCTTTGAAAAATGTGTCTGCTGTTGCGTGGCAAAAGACGGTTCTGTTCAAAAAATAGGTGTAGGGGAAAAGGAGCCAGTTGTAGGCTTTGTTTGTAAGCTTTGACTTTATTGATTTCCATATGGGTGGCTGTGGTGGAGTAATATTTTCAGTGTAAACTTCATCGGATTTTGCTAATTTATGCCCTTCTATGAAAAGGTGGATTATCTGGCTTTGAAATGCCAAATCTTGCTGTATCTCCCTGAACTTTTTTATCTCTTCTTGGTTATTTGTTCGTTTGATTTTTTCTGTTAATTCTGCGTGTTGTAAAACAATATTCAAGTTTTTTTGTAATCTTCCGTGTTCAAGCGCTGTTTTTGCGTGTAAAAATTCTTCTACTACTGTTTCTAGGTCGGGGGTTGCTGCACTTATGCTTATTTTTAGTTCCACTCGGTTGAAATAAGACCAGTCTTTAAGAATGTAGTAAGATTCTATTGCTAAAGCCCCATTTTTTAAGTGATGGAATGGGTTTAATTTTTTTGCCAAACTTTTTTTGTTTCTTTTGTTTTTCTCTTTAATTTTTTTAAATTGCCGCCTGTAACTGTCAAATACTGCTTTTAGGGGCTTTAGTCTTTCTTCTTTGTCGCTTGGTACTTTTGGCTTGAATTCTTCGCCGTTTATCCTGTAATTGAGTAAGAGGGTGTAGTCTCCGAAGGATTTTGCGCAGTTTTCTATAAATTCTTGGTATTGCTGGTTTCTTTTTTCTTTTTTTGTTAGATTAACGGTTTGTTGCATATTTGCTTCTGGTAAGTTTTCCATTTTTTTGGGGTGCCTTCTAATAAAAACGTTTTTATTTTGTGCTTAACAGCTTATAGGGGCTTATTTCCTAAAGTATTGATCAATTGGCTTTCCGTCTATTTCGAGGTATACTCTTTGGCCGTTGATTTCGAAAAATTTCTCAGGTGCTTCTTCGCCTATAACATCCCTTACTTGGAGTTCGAATGCTTTTTCTATTTGCCCTATTCTGGTGTTTATTTGTTCTATTCTGTTGTTGGTTCTGTCAACTTGGTCTAAAACTTTTTCCAAATTACTTTGTATTCGCCATGCTGAGAGCATAGTCATAAGGACCATAGCGTATAGTCCTGGTCTGCTTGTCATTTTTTTTCTCCCCCTGTTTTTTTTTGAGGAAGTAGGAAAAACCTAATTTTGTTACCATTTTATTGTAATTACTATTATATAAGTTTTGTGGTCATTAGGTTTATAAACAAAAAAAGCTACAACATCTTTAAAAAAAAGAATGGGGCATCAAATTTGATCGAAGTAAGGCTTCACGGGAGAGGCGGGCAGGGAATTCGCAAAGCAGCCATGATCCTCGGCAGAGCAGCCTTCGTTGCAGGCTACAAAACACAAGACTTCTCCCTCTATGGCGCAGAAAGAAAAGGCGCCCCTGTCCTAAGCTTTGTAAGATTTGACAAAAAAGGGGTAAACACCCGGGGCTACATCTTCGAACCCGACTACATAATAATTCTTGACGAAACAATAAGCGAAGAAGAAACCCTAAAAGGAAAAAAGAAAGACACGAAAGTCCTAATCAACACCCACAACGAGCATTACGAAAACGTGTACGGAGTTGACGCCACACAAATATCAATCAAAGAAATAGGCACACCGCTAGGGGCAAACGTCGCATTAATAGGCGCCTTCCTCAAAATATTAAATATCATACCATTCGAAAAGTTTGAAGAAGCAATAAAAATAGAGCTAAAAA
>JACQSW010000006.1 GCA_016211095.1 Candidatus Woesearchaeota archaeon
AAAAAAATGGATTACAATTTCGAAAACGAACCGTTGCCAGACTTCTCAAAACCAGAAGAAAGGGATAAGATGGAAGCAGCAATAAAAGCAGTAAAAAGAACATCACAACAAACCATCCCCGCCGTTGTAGGAGAAGACTCCAGCATATACGGGCACAACTTCAATTCAATAAACCCTAATGACCCTAAAGGAAGCTCTTGGCGCATAGCAAAGGCAACCGAAAACGATGTTGAAAAAGCAATCCCCACTGCACAAAAAACATTTGGCGATTGGAAAGCGAGGCCATTAGAGGACCGCACAGCAATATTAATGAAAGCTGCAAAAATATTCCAAGAAAAAAAATACGAGCTCTCAGCCTACATGGTTTTAGAGTGCGGAAAAAACTGGAACGAGGCAGCAGCAGACACGGCAGAGCTAATAGACTTCTGCAACTTCTACGCCAAAGACGCGCAAAGGCTAAACAGGGCAAAGCCTAAGCATAGCAAAACAGAAGAAATAGACTTCAAATACGAACCGCTAGGCGTGGGCTCAATAATTGCCCCATGGAATTTTCCGGCAGCAATCTTCGGCGGAATGATAACCGCAGCCATAGTAATGGGCAACACAGTATTAGCCAAGCCATCCAGCGACGCTGCCGCTACAGGCTACCAAGTCTTCAAAACACTCAAGGAAGCCGGAGTGCCGCCAGGCGTCATAAACTTTTTGCCTGGATCAGGAAAAGATGTTGGAAAAATGATGGTTGAAGATAAAAATATAAATTTTATAGCCTTCACCGGCTCAAGGGAAGTCGGCGAACAAATAATCACCTCAGCGGCATACAATAAAGGGACAAACCGCATAAAATTCTTGCCCCTCCTAGAAATGGGCGGCAAAAACGGAATAATAGTATGCGAGGATGCAGACTTAGAATTAGCAGCAAGTGAAATAGTAAAATCCGCATTCGGCTATCAGGGGCAAAAATGCTCCGCATGCTCAAGAGCCATAATCGAAGAGAAAGTGTACAAAGAAGTGTTAGAAATGATTGTGGAAAAAACAAAAAAGCTCACAATAGGCCCTGTCGAGCATTACGAAAATTATATGGGCTCAGTAATAAATGAAGAAGCAATGAAAAAAATCCTTGCTTACATAGAAATAGGGATAAAAGAAGGCAAAGTAATGCATGGCGGCCACAGAATACCAAGCCTCGACGGCTATGTCGTTGCCCCAACAATAATCGCAAATGTATCACCCTACGCAGTTGTTGCTCAAGAAGAAATATTCGGCCCAGTGCTGTCCATAATAAAAGCAGAGAGCTATGATAAAGCGATAAGAATAATGAACGAAACGCCTTACGGGCTAACAGGCTCGGTGTTTACGAGAAGCAAAGAAAATATAGAAAAAGGAATCAAGAAAATAGACATCGGCAACCTATACTTCAACAGGAAATGCACCGGCGCATTAGTCTATTATCATCCGTTTGGCGGAAGAAAAATGTCGGGAATAAACAAAAAAGCAGGCGGCTTCGACACGCTATCAAACTTCGCGGCGCCAAAAAGCATAGCCATAACAAAAAACACGTATAAATGAAAACAAAGAACAGCTACCTCCACCCCTTCCAAAAAGGTACACTAACCCTCGCAGTTACTAATGAAATAACCCACTCTGGCGCGTTCAAACACGCAATTGATTTCTTGCTTGATTATAACATCCCAATCTTAGCTGGAGCCAAAGGCAAAGTTATCGAAGTAAAGGATGATTCAGACAAAGGTGGGCTTGATGAAAAGTTTAAAGATGCAAAAAATCAAAATTATATTACTATACAGCATGCCAATAATGAGCTCTCACAATACGTCCACATCGCACAAAATTCTGCCTTAGTCAAAATCGGGGAACAAATTATGGCAGGCCAGCCAATCGCCCAAAGCATCGGAATGGTCGGCTACACAGGAGCTCCACACATTCACCTGATTGTTTTTGCTTTAAAAGACAACAAAGACGGTTTTGAAAGCTTAGAAATTAGGTGGCGAGATTACAAATCAAAAATTTACACCGGCGAAGGATTAATTAAACAAATACAAAAACCGCGATACAAAAAACTAGTACGCCTAATAATAGAGAACAAAAAATAGTTAGCTGCGAAGAACTTTTTTTAAAATTTTTTTAGTAGTAAGTCTTTCCTTCTTGCGGCTCTAATGGGTGCTCGTCAGATTCTTTTAGCCTTCTAACCAGAAGCATTCCGCCGCCGATGACTAGGAAGAGGATTAGTATTAGGAATCCTGCTTTAAGCCAGCTGAAGTCTGATTCTCCTGTGCGGATTGCGTTGCCGGTTATGCCATCACTAGTTTCAGTTTCTTCTTTTGCTGCTTCTTTAGCCACTTCGGTTTCTGTTTTTTTTGGCTGGATCTCAGCAACTAGCGGGATTTCCCTTATTAGTGTTTGGTCTGTTAATATTTTAACAAAGAATGATTGGTCGCCTATTTTTGCATCTTCTTTAATCTTGATGTATATGTAGGCTGCTTTTTCGTCTTTAGGCTCTAGCCTCATGAATGCTTGCTCTATCCTTATTTCTTCTGCCCAAAGCTTTGCGCCAACAACCTTGATCTCATAGAGCTGGGCTTCGGTTCCATCGTTTGCTAGGCTTATTTTGAAAACCCCTTCTTGGCCTTGCTCAATCTTTTTGGATGGGTCTTCTACTTCTATTTTTGTTGATTCCCTAAGCTTTTTTTCTTCTTCGCTTTTTCCGTTGACTAAAATTTTGCTTATTTCTTTTGCAACTTCATGCCCATTGTCGTAAATAACCTCAACAACAGCGTTATACTCCCCTGTTGGTGTGTCTTCAGGTATGTCTAGGTAAATTTTTTCTGTTGAGGCAGAATTTTCTTCATCCGCGTTACTTTCTTCATTGACTAATTCATTTATGAATGTGTGATCAACTATTCCCAAGTCTGGTATTTTAAAGACGACTTTTATGTCTTCTTCTTTTTTGGCCCCAACATTCTTCACCCTAACGATTGCTGAAATTTTTTTGCCTGCGTCAACGCTTATTTTTGGGTCCAGCTTAACATCTAATATTTTTAGCAGGTGGCGTGTTTCTTCAACATACAATGCAAAGGTTTTTTCCACTTTATCTTCAGAATCATAAATTTCGATATGCAGGGTGTAATTGTTGTCGCCAGCTTCGAGGTCGTCTGGAACTGATAGAGTTAATTTTTCCCTGTACATCACTCCTTGTTCGATGTCGAATAGGTCTGAAACTGCTTCCAAATCCCCGTATTCGTAGCCGCCTACCCAAACCCGAATGTTAACATCCCTTGGCTCGGAGGAGTTGCCTTTGGCGAATACTTCAACATCAACATTTTGCCCTATTTCGAGGTGTGCCCTGTCGCCATTAACTTCAATTCCGTCAACCTTCACTTTTTCTATAGTGTAAGGCAAAGCAGCGACGGACAGGCTCATTAAGATTGTTAATATAATCAAAAATAACGCTTTTTTTATGAAAAGATTTCCCCCGAACCCGCTTTTTAGACAAAAGGCCATTCTTTACCACGAAAAAGTTAATGCAACTTTATAAATTTTTTGGAAAAAAAAACTATTTCAATCCCTCGAGCACCAATGCTTCATCAATTTCTTCTATGGATATGGCGCAGCCTTTAAGTTTTAGCGCCCAAAGCAAGCCTGAAAGCAAAGTGTTTTTTGCTTCTCGGGATGGGTCTTCACGGATGTAATTGTTTAATAAGCCTAATTCGTACGCCATAACCCCGAGCTCGACTGACCGGATTATTTTTAAATTGCCAAATTCCTGCTGGAACTTCTTCAAATTTTCACGGTTTATTGTTATGTTTGTGTGGAGTTTTGAGCTTAAAAGCTCTGCAAGCTTTTCCGGATTCTCGACCAAAACCCTTATTGTCCTTTCATCAATTACGCAAACAGCTGAGTCAAATTTTTTTGCTAAGACGAGGACAGCGACTTCGCCTGGATGGACTATTTGCATGTTTCTGTCTTTCGCGCGGAATATGGAGTTTGCTAGCATGCATACATTGTTTGTTGCGGATTGAAGGCCTGCATCCCTATGAAGGCTTATTATTCCGTCGCGAATCTGCATTCTTACCTGGATGGCTTCGAGCTTGAATTTTTTTGTTTGCAGTGGAACATCAACAACTTCTTTCTTTACCTCGCCGGGTATGGCGAATTCTCCCCCAAATTTTTGTTTTAGGGGTTGGAGTATCCAGAGGAGGTTGTTTGTTGCCAAGCTTATTATTGAACTGGTGTCGAAGACTAAGGCTTTCATGAGAATAATGACCTCGCTAAGCTTAGCCTGTCCTTTATCTTTCCCGTTTTTGGGGTTAATTCTGCAATCCTTGTATGGCCTAAGTATCCTTGAAGTTCCCACGTTGTTATTCCCATCAGCTCTGCCGCCCTTCCTGTTGATATTCCGTGCTCGTAAACCTTGCTTCCCTTCTTTATCCTTGCCTGCTCAATAACTTCATTGATGTATTTGTTGAATTTTTGGTCTATGCGGCTTATCTGCACAAAAAGTATTTTTATGGCTGAGCGAAACGCTCCCTCATCATCCCTCTCCAAACTATTAACAGCTGAATCGATGGTGGCTGCGGTGTTGCTTACGAAAGTTTTCCAGTCTGGATCCTCTCGCGGCTTTCCAGAAGCGAATATCTTGCTAAGGGAATAAATTACTACTGCAGTTGAGACGGAGTCTTCATCCTGGAATATCCCTGCATTATGGATAACAAAATTGCTTAATAGCTTGAGCTGAAAATAGTCCTGGCTCTGCACAGACAGCTTAACCCTTTTAAGTGCCTCTAAGATATCAACACTTACCTCTCTAATCATCAAACAAAAGTAAGGATTTCTATAATAATAAGTTTTTCTATATTTGGAATGCGGGTTTTGGAAAGATATTTCGGGATTGGCAAAAAAAAGTTTATATACGAGGTAAGATTAATCTTAATAGGTGATATAAATGGACGTCGCAATTACTCGAATGAGCTCAAAGGGACAAATTGTGCTGCCTGCTGAGATAAGAAAATGTATTAATATTCTTGGATTTATACCACAAAGACGAACAATAAGCCATGCGGACAGCATTAATCTTTTTTTTGTTCGAAGAATTCTTTGATAATTTTTATCGGTTCCTTTGTTATGATGAACGGCCAGTCTTTTGGGAAGCATTCAAAATATCTTTTCCACGCGTATCTTTCGTCAAGCAAAATTACTGCCCCCCTGTCTGTTTCTGACCTTATGCATCTGCCTGCGCCTTGTGTGCACTTGATTATGGCGGGGTAGAGGTAAGCGTAGTCCCATCCCCTCCCAAATTTTTTGTCATAATAGCTTATCAATTCTTTTGTTTCGAGGTCAGGCTTTGTTAGTGGCAGGCCGATTATGATTACTGCGTTTAGCAAGTCCCCTGGGAGGTCAATGCCTTCTGAAAAGCTTCCGGCAGACACCCCTATAAGGACTGCGCCGGCGTTCTTGTAGCTCTTGAATCTTTCCAGAAGCTCAGCTTTTTCTTCTTTCGACAGCCCAGACCTTTCTAAGAACACTGTTTTTGTGCATGAACTTTTTAAATAGCGGTAAATTTCGTCCCTGAAGGTGTAGCTGGGGAAAAACATGAGAATGTTTCCGGGGATGTTGCTTATTAGCTCTGAACATTTTTCGCTTATCAGCTGGTACATTTCTTTTCCCCTTGTGGCGTATTTTGTGCTTGTTTCCGGGATGATTATGCTTAGCCTGTTTTGTTTTGGAAAAGGGTTGTCGTACTCTACTGTTATGGTTTTTTCTTTGTCCAAATCGAAGAGCTCGCAATACATGGTGGCAGGCGTCAGCGTTCCAGACATGAATATTGAGGAATGGCTTTTTTTAACCAAGTCTTTCACAAGAAGCGACGGGTCGAGGCATTTGTAGTTTAGGCTAACGAATGGCTTGCTGTACTTTGTGAATCCTTTGGCGAGTATCCTCGCGAATCCCTCATCCGGTCCACTCCATGATTCAAGAAAGTTTGCCACCGAGCTGCAGAAGCTCCTCTTTTTCTGCTCAACCACCTGCTCAGCGATGAATCTTAAGTCTCCGCAAAGCTGCTCATAGCTTACTAATTCGTCTACTGGCTGGTAGAAGTCCATCTTTTTCACTAAGCACTCAGTTTCTTCTATCGAAATCTTATCCCTCACCATCTTCAAAATGAGCTCTTTTACTGCTTGCAAAATATTAGCAACCTCATCGAAGCCTAAAATTTTAGCTTCTTTAGCCGCTAATTCAAGCGTAATTGTTGATATGTTTTGGGAGAGAATCTTTCTTGTCCTATCAGCTATGTTGTGCGCCTCGTCAAATATGAGTATTGCATCATCAATTTTTTTGTCTGCCCTCTTGAGCAGGTTCTCCATTATGGAGGGGTTGAGAAGGTGATTGTAGTCAACAATTACAACTTTAGCTTTTTTGGCTAGCAAGCAGCTTGTTTCGTAGCAGCAAACTTTATTGCCAAAACAGATTTGCGACACAGCCTCAACTGGCAGCGGGCTTTTTTTCTCTAAATCGCCTAAAGTTTTTTGCGCAACAACTGTAAGCTTGTTTTTACTTTTGAGATTCAGGAAGAACTCGCACAAATCCTTCTTTTTCAAATCCTTGCAGTAATCACCGAATTCTGAAGAGCTCAACTGGGAAACCCCCGCCTGATTGCACATCCACTTCTTCCCCACCAAATCCACAACGACAAAGCTCGTCTTGTATTTTTCCTTAATCCTGCTTAATGTTTCTATGGCGATTTTGTGCTGCGTATGCCGAGAAGTTAAAAAAAACACAGTCAAATTTTTTTCAAGCGCATTAGACAAAGCCGGGGAGAGCGCCGCAGCAGTTTTACCGATGCCTGTAGGCGCATGGATTATGAGGCTATGCTTGTTTTTTATTGCTTCATCCACCTGAAGCATCAAAGCCTTCTGCAGCTTCCTAACCTCATCGTATGGAAACAACAAATTTTTCATTTCAGAAACAAAAAAATTTTTCTTGTATATAAAGATATGGTTAAAAAAAATTTTATTTTGCTTTTTTCTTTTTGCTCATGCTTCGCGCGATGTCGATTATGTATTTGCCTTCTCCGAGTTTTAAGATTATTGGCTTTTTCTCAAATAATCTAACCAAGTCCAATTCGTATTTTCCTGGCTCCGCAACCCTTATGGATTCCAAATCAAGTATTACAGGGGAGTCGTCTTCTTCTAGCGACGGCCCAACTATCTCCATGACGTCTTTTTCGATTTGTTCCTTGTCTTCCTGCGTTAAGGTTTCCGCTATTTCCTTAGCCTCCTCAATGTGCTTAGGCTTAACGTAAAAAAAGAATCTTCCGCCGCAAGTGCATCCTTGGAGTAGCTCTTTTGATCCGTCGTCATAGAGTTTTCCGCAACGAACGCATTGATGAGGCATCTTATTTCCGTGTTAGAAGTTCAATCTTGTCCGGGTTTCTCTTTATTTCTTTTATTACCGTCGCCGGCCCGATTATTGTTAGCCCTTGGGCGTAACCAACAAGTAGGTTCACCAAGTTTTTTCTTAATTTGTTAAAAATTTGCTGGTCTTTTGATTCTGGAAAGATTGTGCAAAGCTCAACTCCCCTGAATCCTTTGTGGATGTTTTCCATCGTTTTCTGTATCAGCCTCGTTTCTTCCATTGGTTTTAGCCTTCCCTGCATTAAGACTACCTTGTTTTGCCTTACTATTTTGAGGAGTTTTTCAATTTTTTCTTCAGAGCCTAGGCTGTTTACTTCTTCAAATGGGACGAATTGGAGCGTTAGCATCATTATTTTATCACCTTGAATAGCTGTTCGTATAGCCCTTCTATGTTGTGGCCTTTTTCTGCTGATATCGCAACAACTGGGTATTGCGGGAACGCTGATTCTATCTTTTTAATTCGCGCCTTTTTGAGGTCGGTTTTGTTTGCAACCACAAGCACAGGTATTTTTCTTGCTGCCAAGTTGCCAAGTATTGTGATGTTTACCTGGGAATACGGGTTTTGCGTTGAGTCTAGCACAACAAGGACGCAATCCATTTCGTCAAGCCACTTTATGGAGTCAATAACCCCTTTTGTTGCCTCCTTAGCCCTCTTCTTCGCATCCTTCTTGTTCATGTTAAACTTAAGAAAGTCTTCGTAATCAATTTTTGTCGCGATTCCAGGCGTGTCTACTAGGTTGAAGTTTATCTCTTTGCCGTCATGTTTTATCTTAACTTCCTCTTTTGAAGTTACTTCCCTTGTTTCGTGGGGTATGCTTGAGACTGTGCTCATCTTTTCCCCGAGCCAATCCACAGATATCCTGTTTGCCAACGTTGATTTTCCGGAATTAGGCGGACCGTAAAGCCCCAGCTTAATCATCTTTTTCTTCTTAAAAAGCTGTAAAAGTGTTCCGTTTAGAAAATTTTTTAAAAAATCAATCATGCCTATTCTTCCCCTCTTTTATCCTTCACTGAGAGGAGAAAGTTGTTGGCTATTATAAATTTTTCGGCTCATCCACCGAATAAGACATGCTTCAAAATTCTTCGCAAATTAGGGAGCAAATTCTTCCTGCTTCCTGTGATTGATAAAATATTTTTAATGGGGGGAGAAGTATGGGAAAATTTAAGAAGCGTTAACTCCTTTAATTTGGAACAAGATGAAAAGATACGAATTTTTTGAACACACCGCAGACGTAAAATTCAGGGCATACGGAAAAAACGCCGAAGAGCAATTTAGCAACGCCGCCCTCGCCCTAACATCAGTAATGTTCAACCCGGACAAAATAGAAGAAAAAATAACCAAACCAATTAAGATAAACGGCAACGACCTAAAATCCTTGTTATACAACTTTCTAGAAGAATTATTATTCCTGCTAGACACAGAATCATTCATAACCCGCAAAGTAACAGGGATTAAAATAAGCGAAATTAACAAAAAGCATATTCTTACAGCTAATTTAGTAGGGGACAAAATTTCTGGCAAATACGAAAATATTGGGGCAGTAAAAGCGGTAACATATAACGAAATGGAAATAAAAAAAGATTACGCCCAAGTCGTTCTAGATGTCTAGCCATTTTATCGCCATTAAACAATTTTGTGATAAAATAGCGTTAAGTAAGCTTTAAAAAGAAAACGAGTTACAGAAAATGAGATGGAATTAAAAAAAATAAATGACTTCACATGGGAAATACCAAAAACAGGAAAGATGAATGTTCCGGCAAGGGTATACGCCTCAGAGAAGTTATTAGCAAAAATAAAGGAAGACAGGACCTTGCAGCAATTGCAAAACGTTGCGACACTTAAAGGCATCATAAAACATGCGTATGTAATGCCTGATGCCCATGAGGGTTACGGCTTTCCAATAGGCGGTGTTGCAGCTTTTGACATGCAGGAAGGAATAATCTCGCCCGGCGGCGTAGGATTGAACTAAAATTTATTAGTTCCCTAAGACGATATAAACTGCCTGGCTGGAGATTCAAAAGTATTAGATGAATTTGGAACAGTTAGAAGTATCAAAGATTTTGAAAAAACATTCAGTAACGATTCTATTAAATGTTTAAATTATACCAATAAAGTTAAGAGTACAGATATTATGTTATTTATGAAAAAGAAATCTAACAAGATATGTAAGATTAAGACTTCTACAGGGTATGAACTGTGTGCAACAGAAGACCATCCCATTTATACTAAATCTGGTATGACCGAATTAAAAAATTTAAATTTAGGTAATCAAATCGCAATATATCCTTTCAAAGGCGTACCTTATGAAAAGCCAGAAGATAATTACCTATTGATAGAAAAAGATATTGATTTATTAAAACTATCTAAAACTTCTAAATTACAAATAATAAATGCATTAAAATCTAAATGTCTTTTTCCATTAAAATTGAATAA
>JACQSW010000104.1 GCA_016211095.1 Candidatus Woesearchaeota archaeon
ATATCATACTATGCTTTTGTTTATAAAACTTTCGGAAGCGGTGTAATTGGAACAGGATTAGATTCTAATCAGATTTTTTCTTGAGTTGTATTAACTCGCCATATAATGTATTGGCGGTGCCGATATATAAAATAGATTTCTGAATTACATGACAAAACTTTTTTCTATGCTAACTGGAATTGACAGAAGTTATAAAACAATTGAACGGCTTTATTCAGACCATGAAGTTGAAGCAGCACTCTTCAACTTATGGATTTTAATTTTAAAAAAGAAAGGGGGTAAAAGAAGTTGATAGCTGCGGTGACGCCACAGGTTTCGGATTATTCATCAGCAAACACTATGCTTCCTATGCAAAAAATCCGACGGAGGCAATAGGATGTCACCAAAGCCTTTTTTTTAACAATGTTTAAATATAAGGGTGTTCTTAGTAGTAGATGGGGGTTGCTTATATTAAATTGTTCATTTTTCGGCTTTTTTTTGGGAGCGAAAGGTTTATATATAAGCTATGACTACTAAATAGTAACAAAACAAATAGTTTCAATAAAAAGACGGAGGAAAACAAAAAAAATGGCAGAAAACAAAACAGCACAAAAACTTGACGAAAGAATAGAATGCTTAATCGCACCAGACGGCAAACTAGCAGACACGCCAGAAGAAATGATTGGCACAATCAGCAAGCTAACAAGCCAAGGAATACTAGGTAAATTCGAAGGCGCAACACTAAGCGACCACATACGAAAAATACAAAAACAAACAACCCTAAAAAGCGCAACCTACAAAGAACTAATGGAAGTTATGCAGCAACTTGAACAAGCAACAGCATACGTCATAGGCGCAGAAGCAAACCCAGGAGAAGAGAAACTACAAAAAGTCGTCATGTACGGTTCAGAAAAAATGCAAGACTACTTAAAAAACAGATACCAAATAGTCGGCGTAAAATAGGCTAAAAAAACAATTTTTTAACTTTTTTTAAAATGCCCCTCTACCAAAAATTTTTAGAGCTATTAAACCTCTCAGAAGAAGAGAGAGACAAATTAAATAATTCCCACCCACTGCTAAAAAAATTTTACAAAAAAAGCCAACAAAAAAAACAGCCAGCACTAAAACTAGAGCAGAAGCTAAGAGAAAAAATAAATAACGCCCCGTTACAAGCGCTAATCCAAACATATTTCTCGCTAAAAGAAAACCCGCTCAACGTCATCAAACTTCAGGGAATAGGATCGTTGAGAAAAGCCCAGTACAAACAAGAAATAAACAGCCTATTAGCAAACGAAAACGACCCTGCAAGATTCTTCTCAAGCCTCGGGCAATTATGCGAACAAATCAAAAAAGAAATTGCCTACACAATAGGCGAACACCTAACAAAAGAAGTTGGGAAAAAAACATTAGACTACCTACATGAGGGACTAGAATATTTGGAGGGCATAAAATGAGGATAATATACTGCACAGACCTACACGCAGACTTCGACGGTATAGCCAAATCCTTAAAAACATTCATAGAAGAAAGAAAACCAGACCTAATAGTCATAAGCGGCGACCTGATAAACAGCGCATACACATCTGAAGCACAAATAAAAAAACATGAAGCCCTAATGAAACCGCTAATGGAAGCAACCCATCAGCAACTGCAAAGCAGAATCCAAACACAAAAAATAGACATCAGCCCAGCAGAATTCTTCAGATGCATACCAATAATAGCAACAGAAATAATAGAAAACCAGCAAGCCCCTCAAGAGGTAAAAAAAGTTGTTAAAGACTACCTAAAAAACCTTGAAGAAGCACAAGACTTCATGGAAATGCAATACTCAATAATAAAACACGCATTCCCGCAAGCGCTCGTCTTGCCAGGAAACTACGACATGGATTTAGACGACACCGAACTAAAAGAAAAAAACCTCCACAAACAAACAAAAGAGTTTGGAGAAATAAAAATTGCAGGCTACGGCGGATCAGCAACGGAAAAAGGCATGCCGCTCTGCCCACAAACAATCCCGCCAGAACTGGTTGTGGCATTCAACGAATACATCCATGAAGAAAACCTGAACTCAGAGCCATGGGCTTTCCTCGAAGAAGCAAAGCCAACCATAGCATTCACCCACACGCCGCCACGAGGCTACTGCGACAAAGAAACAATAGAAGTGAAAGGAAAAAAAGAGATTATCGAAACAGGAAGCTTCGGCATACTGGAATACGCAAAAAGAGGGCTATCACAGCTGATATGCTCAGGCCACATACACAGCGCCGTAGGCGTAGAAAAGGTTAGAACAGAAAACAAAAAATTCACAGCAGTAATCAACCCAGGAAATTTTGGGAGGGTAAACGGGGAGAGGGGTGGAAACTTTGCGGAGATCGAGCTAGAAAACGGAAGATTCACAAAAGCAACACTCTACACCTTCATGACGCCTAACGACCCAAAAAGCCTGCTGATCCGCTCTAAACACATGAAAACCGTAAATGACGACTTAACCTCGCTAATAGTGAACTCAATGTTTTATTACTAATTATTTCTTTTTTTCTATGTAGCCCTTCATGCCGTCAACAAATTCTTCTGCCATACCCCTATAGCTGTCATAGGTTTTTCCGTCGATCTCAGTTATTTCCCTGTAAACAATTTTTTTGAAAACGGCGTACAGCTTCTTCATTATGGCCGCATACTTCTTGTTCACATGGCCCTTCTTGACTAATCTCTTTTCAAGCATTTCAGCCACGTGATCGGGGCTTGGAGGTATCTCGCCCAAATTCATGAGTGCGGCGTGAGCAGAGTCTATAGCTGCCCAGTAGAGGTCAACAGTCGCTGTCAACAAATGCTGGCTGGACCTATGCAGGCTAGCTGGCGCCATGGTGAAATAAGTGTAAACTGCCTCGTCACTCGGCCTAATTCTCCCCTCATCCAAGAGTTGCTGGAGGGGATCAAAAAAGCCTGTGTCTATAAGGGCTAAGCCGTTACGCAAGATGTTCATAGCAACAGGATCTCCTGCCCTTGCATACTCCCAAAAGCTGGTGAACTTCATCGACTGAATATGCAGCCTTTTAGGGTCAACGTCGGCGATTACTTTCTCAACAATTATCCTGTAAGCCTGAACCAAATCCCTACTGAACTTAACCTTGACATCATCTAATATTATAAGAACGTCTATGTCATGTTTGCTGCCATCTTTTTTTACGACAGAGCCAAAAAGAACAACTGCTTTTATGAAGTCGCCAAATTCTTTGTATATTTTTTCCGCAAACTTCCTCGCTGTATCAATTTCGTCATTCGGATAATTAACACTTTTTTCCCTCTGTTTTTTTTCAATCTTGAATTCCAAATTGTATCACCTCTCCTTTTGAAAAATGCCTATTCTATTGGGGTTTCAGACCAGAACTGCCAATCTTTCGAAGGCGCATAAGCACCTACGATATAAGTTGGCGAGCCAGTTCTGCCGAAATAGCTTGAACCAATATCTGACCATGATTGCGATACACCGTCAACCCTGTACATTGGGGAAGCAGCTATTCTTGCCCATGCCCCAGTCATTGCTCCGTAAATATCCTCTCCCTCGCCTTGCGCCCCAGGCTCAACAACCATTGGCTGCTTAAAACCTTTTTCCCTTAATTTTTTTATGAAGTCTTCTATCGGGGCGTTGCCTTGGCCGGGGGTTAAGTGCTCATCCTCGTAGCCAAAGTTGTCTGATAAGTGGACATTGCCAATAAACCCGTCCTCGTTTAGCTTGTCCACTTCTTTTAGCAGCCACTTTTTGAAGTCTTTGTCTGATCCTTTGAAGTATTTTCTCCAAGTGTTTGCGTGGCCAATGTCAAAAGTGGCTTTTATGTGGTTAGCAGCCACCTTTTTTGCCTCTTCCTCGTCCATGCTTTTCTTCTCTATCAGCATCTTGGTCATCGCTTGCCTTGACTTCTTTATTATTTCCCGCATCTCTTCAGGGAAGCTGCCGTACATCTCTGGAAAAATGTTTTCTGGAGAAATAAACAGGGGATTCTTCAACTTCTTCTTTTTTTCAACGTCGTAAGCGTACATTGCTGCCCGCGCAATGTTTTCGGTTGATTTTCCAATCCCATACTCTTCGAGCGTAACAATGTTTCCTTTTTTCTTTTCCAAATCCACCCTTCTTTGGCCATAGCTCACGGATGCGTCTTCTAAGTATTTAACTTCCCTCTTATGGGCTTCTATAGCCTCATCCAAAACTTTTTCCGGATGCTCCAAGAATTCTCGGTATTCAGGGGTTCCAGGCCTTGGCGCGACCCCGCTTTGTTCAGCGAGTTGCAACGCTATTCTCTTAGCACCAAGGGGATTCTTCTTCCTTGTTTCTTCTATATCTTTTTTCATTTCTTCAAGATGTAAGTATTCTTTTCTCGCTTTCTCAGCTGTAGAGAACCATCTCCTCTCCTCCGCGCTCATGTTAAGGATTTCTTTTTGTAAGTATGAGTCGTAAAATAATTTTCCAGCATTCTTGCCTTCCTTTTTTGCTTCGTCTATGAATTGCTTGTAGCCCCATTCCTCATATTTGTATTTTCCTTTCTCGTCGACGACAGGCACGTCATTCCCATACTCATCCTTTTTGGTGACTACTCGAGAAACTTTTATGTCTTTTGTGAACGAAGCGATTATTTCCCCTGTTTGTTTATCTACTAGCCCAACTTGGCCTTTTTCTTCTTCTGTTGGGTACATCTCAAACTTGCCGCCACTCTTTTCTTTTATCTCCCTCGGGAATTCACCAAGGTGTATAACGACGGGCCCGCCTTCTGCTGTGTCTGCGGCGAACTCTACCGCCCTTTTAACTTCTGACACCGCTTGTTGCGCTGCCTGATCAGAGAATCTTCCCTCTCTCAGACCTGCAAATCCCATTACGTTTGCGCTTGCATGTGTACTTAGGGTTACATCGTTTAGCTTAGCCATCTGCCGGATGTCTTCCCTTTTTTCTTTGCTGATTGTTTCGGGAGTTACGCTTGTTACTTGTGCAATGCTTCCCTTGCCTGTGCCCATAAAGCCTAGCTCTACATGCGATGCCCCTGCTGTTATGTGGCTCCTAACGTTTTTCCAGGGATCGCCTATCCCTGAGCTTAAGCCTATATCTTTTGCTGACATGTCTAGGCCAAATTCGTCTTCTGCTTTTTTGTCCAAAGCATGCCAATAATCATTGCCAAAATCCATTTTTTCTTTAACTTATTATTTGTTACCCCAACTTTATTAAATTTGCTATTGGGGTTTTTGCACATTCAAGCCTAATGCCTTTTTTTCAATTTTTAATGGCAATTGGCTAACGTAACACCACTGTTTTTGTATAATAATCTTTAAATAGGAGTTATGAGTATTATATAGTAAGTAAAATCAGCAAGTTATCAATTGGTTCGGAAACCTATTGTGATACGCGATAAAATAGCAAGTAATTCTCTAACTAGGAACGAGTTAGTTTTATCCATACATTATATTC
>JACQSW010000121.1 GCA_016211095.1 Candidatus Woesearchaeota archaeon
GGGTTACGAGTCTAAAGAATGCTTAGGCATGTTACTTTCTGCACTAATACAAACAAGTTATCAACAAGGATTTAATGATTTTGAGTTTGAAGAAGTTAACGCCCATTTTTTTGGCACTTTACTAGAAGGCAAAGAAGAAGACAAGATCAGGATTAAAGCAAAAAAAATTGGGGGGCACTCCCCGTTATGCTTGGCTAAGAATTGTTTTTTAACGGCAAAAATAATCGAAAGTTTTTGGTTATTAGATAATGCACAGGATTGTGTTGCAGAAATAACCCACTATCAAGGATCCTTCTTTGGAATGGAGATGAAGAACTGCAAAATATACTCGCCAAACCAAGAAACTTTAAACAAAATGCGAGAACAAATCCGTGGAGCAACAAACACATCCTTCTACTTAACAAAAGTTGATTGATATAACCCCGAATGGTTAGCTAGTATTCTTAAGCTCTTTGGCGGATTTGTAGAAGAAGTAGCCGATAATAATGAATGTTACAACTGGGGAGAACCATGATGGTATGTGGAATTTGAAGCTGTCAAGCGTCATTATTAGGCCTAATGCGAAGATTGAGTACATTGCGCCGTTCTTCAAGTATTTATACTTCTTAATGTGGTGCATATTTTTGATTGTTAGTTGTCTCACAACGACTGCGCCTAAACCGTTGCCTATCAAGATTAGCGGCACTAAAAGGGTGAAGGCGAATGCCCCTAAAACTCCATCGATTGAGAAGGTTGCGTCTATCACTTCCAGGTATAGCAATTTGCTTATGTCGGACATTTTTGTTTCGCCTGTCAACATTTTCTCTTCCATTTTTGCTGCATTTTCCTTAAATCCGTGCGTGATGAAGAATGCGGTTGAGCCAATCACTGCGCCGAAAGCCATTAAGGGGTTTGTCTTTATTGCAAACCAAACTACCACTGCCAGTATTATTGAAATGACTGCAAAGAACCAGACGCCGTGCCTTTCAATAAGCGCCTCTCCACGAATCCCATAATGCTTAGGTTCGAGGAATAGCCAGTGGAAAAAGAGGAAGATAAGAAATATGCCTCCGCCAGCTAACAGGATTGGAGCTGATTCTTCTATTGCTTTCATAACTTCTGGGTTAGAAGTTAATGTTGCCATGAATATGTCTACAAAGCCAAGCTGCGAATTGCCTGCCCATAATATGAGAAATGGGAGCAAGCCCCTAATTAGTATAACTGCGATGAGTATTCCCCAAAGCAAGAACCATTTCCTCGCCTTTTGGGACATGGTAGAGAGGACTTCCCCATTGATTATTGCGTTGTCTATGCTGCTGATTACCTCAAAAAGGCACAAGCCAAAAATTATTAGGAGACTTTCAAATAAAGCCATTTTAACACCAATGTTTTAGTAGGATAAAAATTCTACTTTGCATTTAGACATCTTTTTATAAAAGTCTAAATCGGATTTCTTCTTTTTCGACTCAAAAAATATGTGGCCTAATCCTTCCCAGAACATGAACCATCCTGCTGGCTCTAACAACACGATGAGGAAGCTTATGAAGAGATTATCTTCTTGGCCCTTATAAATGATGGCGGTAGCAGTAAACATTAGGATTACGCCTAAAATGGTGAATAATGCACCTTTTTTTATTATAGCTGTTACTTCATCATTAAACCAACCATACTGTTTTTTAAAATGCTCCCGCACCCGCCTCTTGATCAAATTTTCTTGATTTGTGTCCCGCTTAGCAGATGGAATCAAGAATTTTAGCTCAATTATACCCAAAGGCTTATCCCTTGTAGCCTTCTTCGCCGCAGCCAAAAAGTCATCAGAGAGCTCCCTATCAGAATAAGGCCTAGGGTCAAAGTCAGAGAATATGTCATCATAACAGTCAAGCCACAAACTTATCTCAGAAAGCGCTAAAAGCCTCTGCTTATCATCCCCTACATAAGGGCTTTGCGCAGCATTTGGCGCTGGCTCCCCCTCTTTTTGTTCCATAAAGAAGAATATAGGGGAGAAGGTTTTTTATCCTTTTCGATTAAAAAATCCAATAAAAACAGAAGTTTAAACTCTAAAAACCCTAAAAAAAAGATATTTAAAGAGTAAAGCCAACAAAGAATGATGGTGAAAAAACTCTTCTTGTTTATGCTGCTTTTTGCAGGGTTAAGCTTATTTCTCGTTAGTGGGCTTACAAAGACTTTTGAAGGTTTGAATGTTAACAAAACTGCCGAGCTTAACGGCAAAACTTTAAAGATTTTAAGGGTGAGCCCTAGTTTCGATTTATTTGTTGAGGTTGATGGAGTTAATGGAATTGTTGATTATGGAAAGAAGGAATCTGAAGTGAATGGCATGATAATAAGCATATTAACAGTAGACTATATCGGTCCAGCTTATGCAGATATCTCGCTTGAATTAGCAGTTCCATCTAAGTGCGGCGATGGCGCATGCAATCTTTCAGAAACAAAACAGAGCTGCTGTAAAGACTGCGGCTGCAATAAAGATTCCCTCTGCGTAGGAAATGTTTGTGTTAAGGAGGAATGCGATTCTATCAGTGCATGCAACGACAACAATTCATGCACTATTGATACCTGTGAAGGCTCCCCAAAGAAATGTGTATACTCACCAATTACAGCATGTGTTAATGGAGACTGGTGTTGCCCGACAAGTTGTAATTCAAAGTCTGATTCTGATTGTGAAGAATGCCAAAAGGATGAAGATTGCGAAGATGATAATCCATGCACAATTAACAGTTGCTTTAGCAATAAATGCTTATCCAATTTAACAGGCGGTTGCCAATTAAACAATACCTGCTACCAACTTAATGCTGTTAGCGGAGAAAAGTATTGCTCAGAAAAGAGCGAATGGGTTTTCAGGAAAAACTTGGGGGCAAAATGCATACAGAACTATGAATGCTTGGACAACAATTGCAGCAACAGCCTATGCGGCGGCAGGCGCATTGTTGTTGAAACTGAAACCGACTTATTAGACAGCAGTGGATTAAGCACAACATCAAAAATCTTAATAATCAATGTTGGAGTAATACTCATATTAGCCACTTATTATTTTGTCAGATTAAGAAAAATCGAAGCAAAAGAAGAATAGAATATTTTACTTCCTTTTCGTTTTTTTGGCTTTTCTAATTGTTTTGGCTTTTTTAATTTTTTTAGGCTTAGCAACTTTTTTCTTAGGAGCCTTCTTCTTTTGCGGCACCTCAACTTCTTTTATTTTTTCAGCAGCTAACTCTTCTTCTAGCTTCCTTATGTTCTCAGTAAGGTTCTTGATTGTCCTCGCGTTATCTTGCTCTTGGAGCAATTGCCCACATTCTTGGCATTTAAACTCGTATTCCATCGCTGTTTCAAGTTTAAGCCTAACACATGCGTTAGGGCAGACAAAGTAAGAGCCCTCTTTCTCGCTGTCTAGCCTATCATGAAAGTCTTGCAATTTTTTTTGTTTAAACTCAACGCTAACTTTTTGAAGGTTTCTATCATTTAAACTCCAATAATAAATATACCAC
>JACQSW010000105.1 GCA_016211095.1 Candidatus Woesearchaeota archaeon
GCTTTTTTTAAAAAAAGTTAAGCCATAACGCTTCTTTAGTATTGAAATTACTTTTTTGTAATCACCCATTTTTTCTTATTTTAGCTACGAAGAATCCTTCTGTGTTGTTGTCTTGCGGCCAAATGCGCAAGCACTTCTTGATTTCTTGGCTGTAAGTTTTTCCTTCGAACTCTTCGACTGCGTCCCCATGTTTTATGTCTAAATCAATTTTTTCTAGCTTGGCAGAATCATACTTTTCTAATAGGGAACTGATAACGCCTTCGTTTTCTTCCGGTTCCAAGGTGCATGTTGAGTAAACAACGACCCCGTTTTCTTTTAGGCTTTCAAATGCTGTTGTTAACAGCTGTTTTTGTATGCCAGCCATTTTTTTCGAAAAATTAGGATTCCATATCTGGATAGTTTTTGGGCTTTTGCTGATTGTGCCTATGCCCGAGCACGGGGCATCAACCAAAATTTTGTCGAAGCTGTAATCCTTGAACCACCTTCCCTCCATCAGCGTCAAGACAGTATTCATGACTCCGCAGCGTTGCAGATTAATTGTTAATGGCTTAAGCCGATCAATCCTGTTATCATTCGCAACTATTAGCCCCTCATTTTTCATCATGGCTGCCATTTGGGAGGTTTTTGAGCCGGGAGAAGCGCATAGGTCAAGGACTAATTCGCCTGCCTTTGGGTCGAGCACTACTGGCGGAATCATCGAGCATGTGCCCTGCAAATAAATATAACCCAAAAAATGCTCCAATGTGTTGCCTAGGGCGTAGCCATCCACCCAAAAACCTTCCCTGCACCAAGGTATCTGCTCAAGCCTCATCCGCTTCTTCATTTCTTGAACAGAAATTTTTAAGGTGTTAACCCTAACAGATTTTCGCAAAGGCTTGACAGCCGCCTCCAAAAATGTATCAAGGTCAGTTAGCCCTTTGTACCTTTCCTTAAACTTCTCTTTCCATTCATACATATAAGCTAAAAATAAATCTTCCTTTACTTTTAAACCTTTATTTATCCTTTTTGTCAGAAGAAAACCATTGGCTTTAGTCTATGGGTGAATCCCGCCCACCCGATTCTAAGAAATGAGGAAGGATCTGAAATTAGCTCTTCTCGGCTCTTTTTTGTTTTCTTACCATTTCGCTTGTTTCTTTGTTATTTTTTAATCCTATTTCCAACACCGTTAGTATGTCAAATGAGGCATAAGCAGCCAGCAAGGCACAAAGCATCCGCACGAGTTGAGGGGGAATGCCGAGAACAACAAAAGTGATTAGCCCGCCACCAAAGAAAGCATAAACGCCAAAAGCAATGGCCATTAAAGTACTGCCTCTAATTAAGGAATTTAGCCCCCAACCTAAGGCAACCTTCCTTATTTCCATGAAAGCGATGCTTGTTAATAAGGCTCCCGAAAAACCAAATGCATAACGGACAATCAGTTCAGAATCCATAAATGTGCCTGTAACAAGGGTAACAATAAAAAAGATGATTAGGGCGGCTAGTGGAAGCCATCGAAGTGAAGTATACCTTTCTCTTCTCAAAGTGAGAATATTAATGGCAAACTGCATTAAAAAAATAAAGCTGATAGTGAGAAAAAACACCTTCATTTCGTCTAATAGGGGTATGGTGGTTCCAGAAGATAGGTCTACCCAGAGCCGGCTTAAATCAATCCACTCCGTTATTCCGTGTGTTAAGCCAAACGCACCCAAAAAGTAAAAGCTTCTCGTCAAGTCTACATCAGCACAAATCTTACATTTCTTTATGAAAGTCACGGCAGATAAAATAAGGAAGCCTAAGCCGTAAAAGAAAAAAATCCAAAGTAGTTGCTTATCCGTAAAGATACTTTTTCCGCCTAAAAGGCTTAAGGTTGCATCTATCATTTTTTTTTACCGCTTTATTTTTTTAATTTCTTCTTTTTTAATTAATCCCGCTTCCATGAGTGATTCAGGCGTTACTTTCGCTTCACATTCCACCACCTCATCAACAAACATACTCACATCTTTAAGCAGCTGTGATGATATATCCCCTTTTAAAGCAGTGAAAACAGCGGTAGTGTTAGAAAGCCTAATTTTATTGATAAGGTCATGGGTAAACTTACAGACTGTTTCGTTGTGATTATCAATCAACAGTGTGGAGAGGGAGTCAAACAATAAACCATCAAACCGCCCTGTTTTGAACGCCGATTTAATAGTGATGCTCAGATCCGTTAGATTTGATGAAGAACTAACGTAAATACAATTATGTATCTTTTTCTGCTGAGAATTTACTGATTGAGTGACGCCATCAATAAACAATAATTTATCGGGGTTAATATCGGCATCCTTGAAGCTGGCAATTAACGAATCCACCATTTTATTTAAGCTCACATAACATATTGCCTTATAATTATGAGTAAAATATTTAGTAATTTCAATTACCTTTTTTGTGTACTGGTAATTAGGTATCACTACCACAAAAATGCCACCTTTTTTTAATTGAGATTGGAGGCAACAGACCATATAAATAATTA
>JACQSW010000109.1 GCA_016211095.1 Candidatus Woesearchaeota archaeon
ATGTGGGGGTAGTCAGAAAATGCCGCAAATAGATGAGCATTTGAAATGGTGCCTGAAAGATCAAAGACGGCTTATAAAAACAAGGCCAAATTTAGATCTGGCACAAAAACACGTTAAGAAGTCTGAGTATAATTATGGAGTGGTGCAAACACTTGAAAGGCTAAAGATATATGACTGGGCTTTGAATGTAGGATTTTATGCTATTTATCACTGCTTTTTGGCAATTCTCGCCAAATATGGTTATGAGTCGAAATCAAGCCTGTACAATAACTGTCTTGCTTTCTCTGATAAATGAGAAGAAATTAGAATTAGACAAAGATTTAGTTGCTCAATTTGATACTCTTGATGTTGAAAAGAACATTACTAATCCCACTATAAGAGAAAGGAGGGAGCTTTCCACTTATGGTGTTGAAACAAGCATTGATTTACAACAGCTAAAAAAAATAAATGAATTAATCTTAAAGGTACAAAGAGAAACTATCAAAATATTAGAAGAATGAGCAAAGTGGCATACTAATCGCACTAAAAGTTGGCAGGGCTTCCATCTGCAAGGCTAAAGGCCCATAGCTTTTTTCCAAAAAAAAATAAAAAAAAGGCGGGAAAGATTTTAGCCTGAGTAAGACGGCGCTTTGCCTATTTTTGCTGCTTTCACGTAGCTTTCCGCTTTTTCTTTGTATTGTATGATGTCTTCGTTGTAGATTGAGCTCTTCACTTTTTCTAAAGCCATTTCGAAATGCTTGAGGTTTACTTCTTTTGAGTCAATGTTTTCCCTCAAGGCGTTTATGGCTGCTTCCCTGCACACAGCCGCTATGTCTGCGCCGGTATAATTCACAGTTTTTTGCAGCAATGATTTAACGTCAACGTCTTTTGCGAGGGGCATTTTTTTAAGGTGTATGCTGAATATTGTTTCTCTCGCTTTTTCATCAGGCATCGGAGCCATAATTATCCTGTCAAACCTGCCAGGCCTTAACAATGCTGGATCAATCATGTCGGGCCTGTTTGTTGCTGCCAAAACTATCACATCATTAAGCTCTTCCAGCCCGTCCATCTCCGACAATAGCTGGTTCACAACCCTTTCAGTAACATGCGAATCCACAGACATTCCGCGCTGTGACGTTATGGAGTCTATCTCGTCAAAAAAGATTATGGTTGGCGCGCTTTGCCTGGCCTTCCTGAAGGTTTCCCTAATCCCTTTTTCGCTGTCCCCAACCCATTTGCTTAATAGTTCTGGGCCTTTCACTAAAATGAAGTTGGCGTCAGATTCGTTGGCGACTGCTTTTGCAAGCATAGTTTTTCCGCAGCCAGGCGGGCCGTAAAGCAAGACTCCCCTGGGGGGTTTTATTCCGAGGTTTTTGAATGCTTGGGGCTGTTTAAGCGGCCACTCAACTGCTTCTTTCAGTTGCTGCTTAACCTCTTCTAATCCTCCAACCTCATCCCAAGTTACGTTCGGCACTTCAACTAAAACTTCTCTCAGTGCTGATGGTGTTACAGCTTTCAGCGCTGCTTCGAAGTCCTCATCCTCTACCACCAATTTTTGTAAGGCTTCGTTTGAGATAGAATCGTTTTCCTTTAAATTTATGGATGGCAGCACTCTTTGGATGACGTGCATTGCTGCTTCTTTGCAAAGAGCTTCAAGGTCTGCCCCGACGAATCCGTAGGTTATGTTAGACAGCTTTTTTAGGTTGACGCTTTTTTCTAAAGGCATGTTTCGCGTATGAATTTTTAGTATGTTTAACCTGCCCTTTGTGTCTGGAACGCCTATGTCTATTTCCCTGTCAAACCTGCCTGGCCTTCTTAGCGCTGGGTCGAGGGCGTTTGGCCTGTTTGTTGCTGCCATAACGACTACTTTGCCCCTGCTTTTCATGCCGTCCATCGTTGCTAACAATTGGGCAACTACCCTTCTTTCGACTTCTCCGAAAGTTTCTTCCCTTTTCGGGGCTATTGCGTCTATTTCGTCGATAAATATTATTGAGGGGGCGCTTTTTTCTGCTTCTTCAAATATGTCCCTTATCCTTTTTTCTGCTTCCCCGACGAATTTGCTCATGCATTCGGGGCCGTTCATTATGAGGAATGATGCCTCGCATTCGTTAGCTATAGCCTTTGCCAGTAATGTTTTTCCGCAGCCTGGTGGGCCGTGCAGAAGGACTCCCTTCGGTGGCTGTATCCCTAACTTTTCAAATATTTCGGGGTGCTTTAGCGGCAACTCCACCATCTCCCTCACTTTTTTGAGCTGGTTGTCTAAGCCCCCGATGTCTTCGTAGGTTACGTCTAAGGCTTTTTCTTCCGCGATTTCTACTGATTTAGGGCTGATTTTGAGTTGAGTGTTTTCAGTGATTATTACTGCTTGTTTTGGGTTTACGTCGGCGATAACAAATTTTATCCCGCCGAACCCTGAGAAGCCAAAGAAGTTTTCCTCAAACATGTTGAAAACGTCTTCGAATGGGGATTCGCTCATCGTCCTCCTTCTTGTCTTTGTTCCGCCAAGGGTTACTATGTCTCCTTTTACTGCAGCTCTCCCTAACAGCCCTTTTTTGAAGACGATGGGGTCTGCTTGTATCATTACCCCTTCTTGGGCTGGCGCTATCGTGATGTTTTTTGCTTCTTTTACTTCTGCTTTCCTTACCTTTACTATTTCCCCTATTCCTGTTTTTGCGTTTCTTCTTAGCACGCCGTCCATTCTTATTATTGTTTGGCCGACATCAATGGGGTAGGCTCTGTCAACAATGCCCACTGTTTTTCTGTTTCCTTCTATTTCAATTATTTCTCCAGGCCTTACGCCTATCTCTTTCATTGTTTCGCCGTCTATTCTGACGATGCCCTTGTAGGCTTCGTCTTGCTGGGCTTCCATTACCTTTAGTTGAACGTCTTTTTGCATTTTGTATTTGTCCTCCATGATTTTTGTGTTTTAATAATTTTTCTGTATTTTTCTTGAAAAAAAGATTGTTAGCTTTCCAGGCTCTTCAAGGGACATTTTTATCATCTTATTTATCCTTGTCTCTATTTCTTCGAACGCTATTATTTCTTTCGGTATGCTCACCGTCCAGCTGTTCCCCACTTGCCTTATCTTTAGCTGGTAAGTCCTTTCTTTTAGCTGCTGGAAGGATTTGTATTCTTGCAGGTCAAGCGGATGGTGCCAGTATTTGTGGCAGGTTGGGCAATGCCAACTCCTTATGTTAAAGCCGTCTTTCTGTATTATCTTCCTTTCCGTCGGCTTTTTGCAATTGTCACAAATTATTGTTGTTTCAAATATTTCTGCCATTTTGTATAACCCCTTAATGTATACCATTTGGTGTATACATACTTGTATATAAACTTTTCTGCTTTTTCGGCTTTGCACAAAAAATCAAAATTGCACATTTATTGCTTAAATTGCACAAAAATTATAAATCTGGACCTATTAAGTCAAAATATGCCCGACAAATTTAGCAAAGAAACCAGAAGCAAAATAATGTCCAGCATTCGCTCAAAGAACACAAAGCCAGAGCTAATGCTGAAACCTATCCTAAGAAAACTTGGTTTTTCATATCAGCCGAAGATTTATGGAAGTCCAGATTTTGCTAACAAGAAACTTAAAATTGCAATATTTATCGATGGCTGCTTCTGGCACAGTTGCCCATTGCATGGCCATAAGCCAAAATCAAACAAAAAGTATTGGGCACCAAAGCTTGAAAAGACTGCCGAAAGGGATAAAAAGAACAAAGCTGCCTTAAAATCTGTGGGTTATAAAGTGGTTTCTTTTTGGGAACATGATATAAACAAAAAGCTAACAATTTGCATTAAAAAAATAAAGGCATTAAGCAATGGCAACTAATTTGATTCGGGCTCTTATCAACATAAAAAAATATGGCAATAATGACTTAAAAAATATTGTTGCGATATCAAATCCCGAACAGCCAAGAATTAACAAATAAGGCACTCCCTTCGACGCTTTTGTAAAAGATGCATTTTGCAATTCATTTAAAATAAAAGACCCAAATAAAAAAATGGAAATTTTCCTGAAAGAATTCTCTTATTTTGGCAGCCAAAACCACCCTCCTGACATAATAATAAAGGGGGGGGACGCCATTGAAGTAAAAAAAGTCAAAGGTTTGGGCGGAACATCCATAGCATTGAATAGCTCATACCCAAAATCTAAACTTAATTCAAGTAATGCAATGCTTACAGAAGAATGTCGATCTTGTGAAAATTGGTCCGTGAAAGATATAATATACGCAGTGGGAAATGTTTTCTTAAATAAAGTGAAGATAATAACTTTTGTGTATGGGGATTGCTATGCTGCAAAGCCAGAAGTTTACGAAAAGATAAAGCAACCAGTAATTGATGGCATAAATAAGTTGGGCTTAAGCCTGTCAAAAACCACAGAATTAGCAAGGCTAAATAAAATTGACCCATTAAAAATAACTGATTTAAGGGTAAGGGGAATGTTTCAAATTGCTTCACCAATAAAGTTTTTTTCCAAGATTATACCGATTGATTTAAGGAACAATTTGGATGTATTTGCTATAATGAGAAAATCAAAATTTGATTCTTTCAATAAAAAAGACGTTAAAGAAGCTTCTAGCCTCATGAAATTTTCTGACATAAAA
>JACQSW010000110.1 GCA_016211095.1 Candidatus Woesearchaeota archaeon
GCTTACTATAGGCAAAGCGTCAAATATTATATCACTTTTTTTTAATAGGGCTGTAAACCACAATCTCTTCTGGGAGTATGCTGCCATGAAAGCTGAAATTGCGGAAAAACCTTTTGGCAAAGACTATCCATCAAAAGAATACAAGATCCATCTTAAAAACGCTTTAAAATTAAGAAAGCAGCTCACCGAAATTAGCTGTTATAAAAGATAACCAAAATGGGGGGGAAACAAAAACAAAATGGAAACAAAAAATGTTGACGAAAGAATCCGAATCATTTTGGGGCTGGAAGAACTACAACTTCAAAAGAGCCTCAAACCTGTAGATGCAGCAAGAGCAGTACTGCGATCAGAATTTTACAACGTTATCAATAAAGCAGAAAAAACTGATTTGATGGCCGTTGTAGATAAAAATCCAGCACACGCCATTATTAGGCTAAAACGCGCAACAGCTTATGCTCTTGGAGCAGAATTATCTGAAAATCCAAGCAAAGAAGGGATAGACAGCCTCATAAATGCGGGCTATAATCGCATAGAAGCGCAAAAAAGATTATAATCACAGTGCATCCAAAAAGCAAACACCTTTTTTTTCTATTGCTCAGTCAAATCTGTTAAGTTTCAAGAAGACTTTGATGTCGTTCATTACGTTGCGGATTTCTTCCAGCAGGTCTTTTTCGAATCCTGCCAGCTTGCTCCTGCCGAAGTATTTGTCGTAAACTTCCCTTAAGAATTTGTGTGAAGCTTTTCTTTCAACTATTGCCCAGTCGTCTTCTACGTCTTTTTTTAGGTAGCCTTGGAGCTCTATCGTTATTTTCCCATTTTGCGCTACGCCTTTTTCAACGTTAACATCTTCAGTTATGGCTTTGCAGTCTAAGTTTATCATGTTTTTGACATAGGGGTCAACTTTTTTGTCCATTTCCCAGAAATAGTTAGTATGCTTCATGCCTGCTGCGTCAACCACTTCACTATGCCTCTTTTCAATTATCTCGTAGCCCCTATCAGTGAACCATTTGTGCAGCATCCTGTAAAGGTCTGCTAGGTGGAGGGTTAATGACGCTTCAACTTTTAGCGTTTTTGTTATGTAGTCTTTTTGTGGCATTCAAAAGAAAGGGATTGTTTGTTTTCCTTATAAAATTTTCTGTTCGGCATTAAGCGATTCTTTCATTTCGTTATGCAGCTCGGTGACTTCGTAGAGCAGTTTGTCTTCGTAGTTTTTGAGTTGGGCTTTTATTATGTATTTTTCGTAGATTTCTTTTGTGAAGTGCGAGAACGTGCCTTTTTCTTCACTGAATTTTTTCATATAATTTTTTTCTATGTTTGCGTTGAACAGGATTTCTAGCCATCCCTTGTTCATTTTGCCTTTTCCCTCAACCATTACGGTTGTCATTCCCCTAATCCTTATTTCGATTTCGATGTTGAATTTGACGTAATCTGATACTTTTCTCATTATCCCCCATTCGGAGACCAATTCTTTGCCTGTAGGCATAATTTTTTCGTCATGCTTTTTTTCCAAGAAGTCGTAATTAAATTTTAAAAGCCAATTGCGCAAGATGTTCTTGAGTTCCTGGTAATCAAATAGGCCATCTTTTTTTATTTTAAGGTACTCTACTACTGGTATTGGGTTCTTTTTTTCTTTGCCCATCTAAGAAATATTAAAAGAATTTGAAGGATTATAACCCTTTCGGTTTTATGAGATTTCGTCTTTGCATTCTTCGCAAACGTACTGGCCGTTTACGTTGTAAAGCCTTCCGTATGCTTCGCAGCTCTCGCACTCTCCCTCTAAGTATTTTGTTGAGGGTTTTTTTCCGCCTTCCCTTACATAAAGCTTTTCTGATACGAGGTCAAAAAGCTGGGGCTCTATTTTGAGGACATCTGTCATGGTTAGCAAGCCCACCAGATGGCTATTATGAACCACTGGCAGCCTCCTAACGCCCTTCTTCTTCATTTTGAGAATGGCTTCATAAATATCTTGGTCTGGCTCGATCGTTTCAACATTTTTGGTCATTATCGATTCAACTGTCACCTTTTTTGGGTCTAAACTCTTAACGATAACATTACCAACAATATCCTTTTCTGTCAATATCCCTGCAATTTTGTGGTCTTTTTCAATGAGCACGCTTCCAACCTTTTCCTTCATCATCAATTTGGCGCATTCCTGAACAGTCATGTCTGGCCGAACCGTTACCGGCTTCATAGTCATTGCGTCTAAAACTTTAATGCCTGTTTTCATGAAATTTAATTTAGCTTTCTTCACTTATAAACTTTTTGTAACCACTTCGCTTTAAAGAAAGATTTTTATAAAGAATGAGAATAATGACTCTTGGTTCATTAAAAATGGGGCTAGAAAAAGTTTTTGGAAAAGCAGAAAAAGTTGAAGAGAAAGTTTTAGAAGTAGTTGCCAGTGATGAATCTATGGTTGATGATTTTCTGGATTATTTTGATAAAACAAAGGATATATATTCGGTAAAAGAAAATTTTGATATTTTTCAACAAGACTTGCAGGATCGCCAAATCAATCCATCTCTAGTAAGTAAGATTAATTTGATTTTACAACAAAGGACACGCATCCAATACGGGTATTTTAGGGAGAATTTGTATAACTCTTTAAAAGGCCTTTTTCTTTCTGCTTTAATCCAAACTAGCTACAATCAAGGCTTTAACGGTTTTGAGTTTGAAGAAATTAACGCTGAATGTTTTGGAGCTTTTTTAGAGGGGAGAGAAGATAACAAGATTAGGATTAAAATTGAAAAAATCGAAGGAAGTTGGAACTTCGTAAAAGCAACAGCCTTCTCGGCAAGCATACAAACATTAAAAGGAAGCGGCAACTTTCAGTATTCAAAAAATTTTTCTACACAAATCGGCATGCTAAAGGGAGGCACCGACTTCTTAGGAGCTACGAGTATTTCTGCAACTATAAATCAATTAGAAGCGAATTATGGCTTTTATTACGCTAAGAAGAGTATTATAAAAATTAACAACTACCAAGGAAACAACTTCGGTTACGAGATGGAAAATTGCAAAGTCTACTCTCCTAATGAAACAGTAATTAAACAGATAAAAGAAGAAAGTTGTAGGTATTTGAATAGTAGAGGGAATAAGTTCTTAAAAAAAGAGTAACAAAAAAGCTTATAAACTATAGTCTTATCTTTTTTCTACGAAGAAGTTAAGGATGGGGTGGTGCCTAAC
>JACQSW010000107.1 GCA_016211095.1 Candidatus Woesearchaeota archaeon
AAACCAAAAAGAGAATAAATTTATGACAATAAAAGAAGCAATAAACTTCCTTCTAAGCATAGAAAATAAAAAGAAACAAAAAATCTTTACAGAAAAAACAAAATGCGTAGGCTGCGCACAACTCGGCAGCAAAGAAGCAATAATAAAATACGGGACTGCAAAACAACTAAACGAAGAAAAATTTGACAAGCTCCCCCAATGCCTAATAATCCCTGCAAAACTTCATTTCGTTGAAGAAGAGGATTTAGAAATATACAATTGCCTATGAGAAGTTATTTATACTAGTTGATTAAAACTAACTATCATGGCTGACATTATAAAAGTTAAAGTAAAGGCAAATTCTAGCGAGAGCAAAATTGTTTACGACCCCATAATTTCAGGTTACAAGGTTTTTGTTAAAGCCCAAGCTGAAAAAGGCAAAGCAAATATTGAGCTTATTAATTTGTTAACCAAATTTTTTAAAAGAAAAGTTGAGATAGTTTCTGGCTTTACAAGCGATGATAAAGTCATAAAGCTGATTTAGGTTTTAAGCTGAGAATTGATTCGAGGCTGTCTTCAAAAATTTTGCCGTCTTCAGCATCAGCTTTCACATTAATAATTTTAAGGCTAGTTGTCAAATAGGTTACATTCCAAATAACTTGCCCCTTTATTTTTTGCAAAATGACTATTATCTTATTAGGGGTTTCATTAGGGTATTTATTCTTCCGAAAATCTTCGATATCACCTAAAGCCCCATCAGATTTGGCGGCTTCTTTCAAATCTAGCTTTTCAATTACTGCTTCTTCTTTTTGGAAAGGCTGTTGCTCCGCAGAAACCTCAATCTTATCTGCAGTAAAAGCGAAATTTGTCAGTTTCCCATTTGTTGGGTGAAAAAAATCTATTTGCCAATCAGGATTATCCCTGTTTTCGTATTCGGTAATGAAAAAAGCTGAAGAGAAGTAAGCTTCCGGGTGGTTTTTTTCGAAATCTTTGAATTCGGAAGAAGCAGTTAATTTTTTAAAAGCTTTTTTTAATTTCTCTAACATTTTTTTATCCGATAAATATTGGCCTTTTTGAAAGCAGTTGATGCAACGCCAATGATTTAAACGGCATATCCTTAGTCTTTTCTTTAATTTCCATTGTTAACTCTTCTTTAGCCATTTCTTTTTGCTTGTTAATAGCCCTTATTCTCACGGTCAATTTTTGTGAGTTCATTTCTTTTTCGCCAACAACAAGAATATAGGGCACCCATTTTTCTTCCGCGTTCATTATCCTCTTGCCAACTGTTTCTTGCCTATCGTCAATATCGACGCGTATATTTTCTTCTTCTAATTTTTTAGCTAATTGCAATGAAAAGTTTAGGTGATTATCCACTGATACGGGGATTATCCTAATTTGTGTTGGGCTAAGCCATAAGGGGAGCATTGGCAGGAGGCCTTCTTTTTCGTCGTTTGCTGCGTTTTCCAATATGCTGCAGAGTGTTCTTTCTATGCTTCCGAATGTCGAGCAATGGAGTATTATACAAGGATACTTTTTTCCGTCTTCGGCAACATAATTTATATTAAATCTTTCTCCATTTACGACGTCAAATTGAACTGTGGATATTTGTGAGTTTGCTCCATCCGCTTCTATGCTTTGGAACTCGTTCTTTAATGAGTAGTAATGACCTCTTTCTTTCATTAGCTTAAAAAATGATGGGACGCCCATAGCTTTTATCAGTTTGATAAGCCATTCCTCATTTTTTTCATAAAATTCTTCAACTGCTTCCCATCCGAGGACCCATCGACCTTTTGAGATTATGCTATTCATTAGGTCTTGGCATATAAAGC
Source organism: Candidatus Woesearchaeota archaeon (assembly GCA_016211095.1). Lineage (GTDB taxonomy): Archaea > Nanobdellota > Nanobdellia > SCGC-AAA011-G17 > GW2011-AR17 > JACQSW01. The sequence continues at coordinate 1,809 of JACQSW010000107.1, forward strand.
AGAGCTTTTCGAACTCTTCTTTGGATTGAGATTCGTCTTTGCAGAAGGCATGCACATCCGTCATTGTAAAGTTTCTCACCCTTCTAAGCCCTACAAGCTCCCCTCTTTGCTCTTTCCTGAAGCATATTGCCTCTTCATATTCTTTTATAGGCATTATTTTGTGAGAGAACATAACTTTTTGCATAAAGGGAAATGCCCCCGGATCTGAAGCGAATCTTAAGATAAGAGTTTCGCTGCCCTCCCTCCAACTGTAATCTTTTTCATGAAATTCCCCTAAAAGCTTGTTTATATCAGGAACTGACAATCTATAGAGGAGGGGGTTTGCGATTTTAAATGCCCCGAATCCCTTGGCAAGTTTCTCTTGGAACGCTAAGATTAAATCTTTTATTAACAGGCCGTTGCTGAACCATTTAAAGTGGCCGACATCGCTTTCTGGGCAGTAATCAACAAGCTCTAGCCTTCTCATGTATTCTATGTGTTTCGGTTTTTTAGCTTCCGATTGGTGACCTTCCAATTCGTTGCTAACAAAAACTTTGAGCCGCTCATAGAGTTCCCCTTTTTCTTTCCAAACTAAGCAGTCTTGCCAGTTTTCTTTTGTAACAGCATATTTCTTGCCATCTTTGCCGATGATTAGGAATTTGCTGAATTCTGACCCTTTTTTTCTTTCTTTAGGAGCCTTCTTCTGTTCTTCCGGACCGAATTCTCTTGACAATTCAGATAATGGGTGACCTTTGCAGCTTATTTCAAACGATTTGTACCAGCCAAATGGCGCCCTTATTACCTTGAAACCTTCTTCTTTTAATTTGGCTTCTGCTTCTTTCATTACACTGACTGCCATTTCAGGCATAGCAAGGTCAGAACTTAAATGCGCATAAGGATAAAGGACAAGATTTTTAGTTTTTACTTGTTCAGCAACATCCCTTATTTGGCTGAGGTAGCTTTCAACTGCCCCATCTTTATTTGCTTCGTCTTTCTTTTCTACTGCAGTAAAAATAACTAAGCATTCTTTTATCTCTTGAACCTTTTTTTCTACATCCTCAGCAGTTTTGAGCGCTTTCTTTTTAGGTTCAAATTTTAAGTAATCCGCATGGATTGTTAAAATCCTCATTAAGCTCTGAAAAACAGAGTCAAAAGTATTTAAATCTTTTTGTGAAAAAACCTTAACAGCAATCACATCGGCTTTTGGTAAATGGATAGTTATTTATAGGAGCAGGCTATTATTAATTTAGTGAAGAGAAAATGAAAAAGGGATGTATTATTCTTATTTTTGTATTACTGCTTGTTCCCCTTGTTAGCTCAAAAATAGTTTTAAACGGCCCAGTGCAAGAAAATTTTAATCTCGGGGACAAAATGCTGGTTTCCGGTTTTGTTTACCGCGACGAATCAACCAACGGATTTCTCCAACTCAGCGTAGTGTGCGACAACAAAGCAACTAACCTTCTTAAAGTCCCAATCAGTATAGCGGCAAAAGAACAAAAAGTTTTTCCTCAAGACATCGCTGTACCTCCAATAACTGCTTCCAATAGCATGCTTGGAGTGTGCATCGTAAAAGCCCAATTATTAAACCCAGAATTTGCGATTATTGAAGAAGAAAATTCAAAGAGCTTTATCGTCGCTAAGGCGCTAAAAGGGAATTTTATCCTTGAAAACACAAAAATACAAAAAGGCCGAACGCTAAAAATGACTGGCACAATAAACACATTAAACAACGCTCCAGTCAGCGGCTCAGCAGAGATATACTTCAAGACGGATAAAAGCAATTACCTCATTGATGTCATTCAAGTTGCAGACGGAAGCTTAAGCTACTCTTACCAAACAACTTCTTCCCCCCCTGGAAGTTATTCAATTAATATCCTTGTAAGGGACATTTATGGGAATGAAGGCTTCTTTGGGGATACAGCATCATTTCTATTAACAGATAAGTTATTTGTTTTAGCTGAAATCGACAAGCAGCTAATCGTTCCTGGGGAATCAATAAATATTATTGGCAATGTTAAAAACGTGCTTAACGAACAAGTTGAAGAAGGCTTAGCAACAATTTACCTTGGCGAAGATGCTTACACTACAAAAATTGAGGATGGGCGATTTGAATATTCTATTCCATCACAAAAAAATATTAAAAGTGGCACACAAACAATTAGGGCAATTGTGAAAGATGAATTCGGCAACAGCGGAGAAGATAGCGTGAATCTTGAAGTGAAAGCAGTTGCGACTTCATTAGAAACACAGATTAATTCTAACCTTGTGAATCCTGAAGATGTTATCGAAATAACGCCGATATTAATTGATCAGGGTGGAGAGGTTATGCAGCAAGACGTCTTAATGACTGTTATTGATTCAGATGATTATGAGATTTATTCTTCAAAAATTCCCAGCAACGAAAAAGTCTATTTTAAAATTCCTAAATTTGGAGCGCCTGGCGAATGGACCATAAAAATAGAGATAGGCAAGCTAAGCGATGAAAAAAAATTTGAAGTTAACGAAAAAGAGGCTGTTGCTGTCGGATTAGAAGGGCAAGTCATAACAATAACCAATCTTGGAAACGTGAAATACAAAGATGACGTTGAGGTTATTGTTGCGGGTGAAAAAGAGTATAAACTTTTTAAAAAGAGGGCGATAAATGTTAATGACACAATAGCTATCGATTTGAATGAGGAGGTTCCATCTGGTGAATATGACATTTTTGTCCCGTTAAAGGACGGCAAAAAAGTCTTTAATGATGTGACTGTTGTTAGCGGAAAAGCGAGAAGATCATTCACTTTCATTTACAATGCATTGGCCATCCTAAGCATAGCAGTACTGACCTTGATAGGGTATTCTGAAAAAAAACGTTTTGGCAAAAGGGGCTTTAAGAGGGAACCTGAGAGTATCGAAGAATTTGTGATACCAAAGAAGGAAGAACCAGAAGAAGAAATCAAACCCAGGGCTTATAATTTTGGCAGAGCATCAAGGGAAGATGTTGAGTATTTCAAGAAAAGAGTAGTTGATGACATGCGAAAATCTGAGGAAGCAGAGAAACGCAAACACGCCCGCTTCTCCTGGATGGAAGATCATTCCGACTCGGTTAAAGAAGAGAAAAAAGATGGAAAAAAGGGCGGATTATTCAGTATGTTTAACTAAAATTAAATCTTTTTCTTCTTCAAATTCCTTAAAACAAAAGCTTCACTTCAAAATTTTTTTAATTTTTTTGAAATCCTTGCTTTTTTTAAGAATAGTTACTGCTATTCCCGCATTTTTCTTTGCCACCCTTTTTACATCTTTAACAAATAATTCTAACGGATTGAAATGATGGGCCGCTGTTACGCAGATGATAGTGTTGAAAACTTTATTTTTGAAAGGCAAATGTTCTGCCTCGCCGCAAACCCTTAATCCGGAGAATTTTTTTAACATTACAAAGCTTGGGTCTAGGCTAACTATTTTTGTTTTGAATATTTTTTTAACCAAGCCTGTGCCGCAACCAACGTCAAGCATTAACGGTTTAGCCTTTATTATTCCTTTTATTAGTCTAAACTTTTTTAATTGCTCTTCTTTATGCAATTCGTTATAACTTTCCGCAATGGTGGAATAATAATTTTTAGTAGTCATGGCCGGGGCAAAGTGTTTTGTAACCTAATTTTTTCAATTTATTTAGGGATAGTTGCATTTTTTTTGGATTGCTTAATGGGAGGTCAGTTCTCCCGATTATTCCCTTATCAAAAAGGGTGTCGCCTGAAAAAAGAGTCTTAAACTTTTTTAGGTATAAGCAGATGCTTCCTCGAGTGTGGCCGGGAGTGTTAATGATTTCAAAGCCTTCAAGCTTCGTCAGTGGTTTTAGTTTTATCTTTTTTAATTCAGAATATGCTTCCCTGTTAAATAGGTAAAACCCAGTATAATATTTTTTAAAGTCTTGCACGTCTTGTTTTGAAGCAAAAAATTCTGCATTAGGAAAATCTGTCGGTTTGCCTGTATGATCATAATGGAGGTGGGTGAAAATTATTTTTTTTATATCTTTTGGGCTGTAACCAATTTTTTTTAAACTTTTCAAGAGCTGTTTTGATGCTGTTATGTTCCCCAAGTCTATAAGCATTGGCGATTTGAGGTCGATTAAGTAAATGTTTGATGACAAAAATTTTGTTTCAAAAATTTTCCAAACACCCTTAACTATTTGTTTTTCTAACATCCAACAAAGGGTTATGTTATTGAGGTTAAAAAAGGTTTAGATTGCTTGACTCGAATTTGAGCATAAACTATTTATAGGGAGAAATACGATGAAATAACTAAATGAAAAAAGGGCAGGTTACTATATTCATCATCTTAGGGGTGCTCATAATTGTTGTCATTGGTTTGATCGCCTTCTATAAAGGGCAAGCTGGAAGGAAAGCAGAAGAAGAAGCCCGAATTTTAACACAATTACCCCCCGAGTTTAGGGATATAGGCGCAAGCTTGCTTAGCTGTTCGGAAGTGGTTGGCGGCGACAGCATTCTAACAGTTGGCAGCCAGGGTGGATATTATGATTTATCAAAAATTCCCAGCATCGAGTATTATGGTTATAGGAATATTCCTTACCTTTATTTTAGGGGGAAAAGTAATGTTCCAAGCAAAGAGAAAGTGGAAAAAGAATTAGCCAATTATGTGGAGGCAAATTTAAATGAATGCGCAAGGGATTTTGAGGGATTCTCGTTAACCTTTGCCGAAGCAGAAGTTACGACTACACTTAAAGAATCAGAGGTCAGGTTTAAAGTTAAATGGCCCGTAATTATAAAAAAGGGCGACTTGGAAAGCACGATGCCGGAAACAACCTTGATTGTTAATGGCAAATTGGAAGTGTTGAGGCAGGCAGCAGAGTCTTTGGTAAATCTCCAACAAGGAGACAAATCAAATGTTTGTATTAGCTGCGCAATGGATTTGGCAGCTGAAAAAAAATTTGTGATTAACGCAGAAAACTATGATAATGATTTTATTTACACCCTCCAAGACAACTCAACAACTATCAATGGCCAACCTTTGGAATTTGCTTACGCACACAAGTTTTAAAAAATAGGGAATGATTTGGTATTAAAATATGAAAAAACGCTTAATCCCCTTAATTCTTATCCTTCTTTCTTGGCCAGTAGTTTTAGCAGCAGAAACTAATGCGGGTAAGGATGACTTTTCAAATTATTTTGGCTTCGCAGTACAGTTAGTAAAAGGCGATGGGCGGGGCAAGGCTCTTATGAATTTCGGTATGAGCATGGCATCAAAGAAGAATCCTTGGGCGACAAATATCCAAGAGTCGTTAGCATTCTATAATAATCCAATGGAAACTTTTTTGAACAAATTTTCGGAAGAAGACAAAAGCTTACAAGATGCGCTAACCCAGTACAACACTTTAAAATCCCAGTATGGAGAGGTAACGGGTTTCATTGATGACCCAACAAACACCTTATTCCAAAAGGCAAAGGCTGAAATGATGAAAAGTGAGGAGGGGGCTGGTTTTATGCAGGTTTACAACACTATGAATGCCTTAAAGAACCCTACGTGGGAAAGTATGGCTGAAATTGGTGGGGTTAAGTTGCCGCCGGAAGTTAGCCAAATACGCAGCGCAATGAAGAATCCGACATCACTTTTGGAAGGGCAAATGCCTCCAGAATTTAGCCAAGTAAAGAGCTTATTTTGATAAAAAAATGAGAAAGACAAAGAGCAAAAATTGTTTGTTAAAATCCGTTTTATTCTTAATAATCTTAGTTTTTGGATCTAGCTTAGCATCATCTGCTTTCTCCGCAGACAGTGAGTCATACGTCAAGAGGGTTTGCTCAGATCTTTTTAGCCAGCCAGCCCAAGGTGGAGGAGAAGACCAGTATTCAACGAGCCTAATTTTTGATTCAACTGGAAAGGTTGCCTGCGCATACTTCATAGCAGCCAAAGAAAACGCTAAGGCTGAACCAACAAACATGCTTGGGCCGTTATTCACCCCAACAGCTATTGACGAAAAAAAGGCGTCAACACCGACTGTAACAGTTTCGCATAACACTGTTGTTAGGATACATCGACTTGTTGAAGAAAAAAAGGCTTACGCAACGCTGATTCCATTAGAAGACGGAAAATTTGCCATTGGGGGAATAATAACAAGTCAAAATGTGCTTAATGATTACCAGTTTCAGGGTGGAGCGAAAAAAGATGAAAAAGGCAACCCTATACTAAAAGAGGGTGAGCTTGAAAATTTGAAAACATTTTTTGTTCTAGATGAATATGGTCGGATATTAGCTGCCGCAATCACTACGCCAAGCAAGAATTCTGAAGAAAAAGACGGATTATACACCTACACTTTCCCAGACGAATCTATGCCAAAAAGCAAAATGGTCCGGATACCGCGCGGAACAAAATTCTTTTACCTAAAAGAAGAAGAGGACAGCAGGGTAGGCATGCTGGAAAGCGATGTTCCGCAAGATGTTCAAAAAAAGTTCCAATTCTGCCCACCCACCCAAAAAAAGGGGTTTACATTCGAAAAATGTGTTGACATAATAGTTGAAGGTGGCGGAAAAGCAAAGATACAAACAGGGTTCAATGGCGAATCAGAAATAACGGGCAAAAACTTTCGCGTAGGGAACAAAAAGGTTATTGATGGCCTATTAGGGTTTTCTGAAGGTGGCCAATACTTCGGGCCAAACACTACGGGAAAAATCCTTGACAATGAAGACGTGTTGCTTAGCATAACAACAAGGGAAGCTAAGACTTATCTGCTTGGATGCGAAGAAAAATCATTAGAAAACGAAAATTATGTTAAAAACTGCCCTTGCCAAGAACAAAAAAATGAATGCAAGACGCCATTAACCTTGAAAGGGAGTTGTTTTAAAACAGAAATAAACAAGCTAGAAAGTTATGCGCTAAGCAGTGATACTAAAACACCAAAACTAGAATATGATTTGACAGGTGTAAAAAGCGGCAATAAAGAGGATTGCAAAAAAGGAGCCAACAAAGTAACAATTGATGACAATAATGCTTTAATAGAAACATTAGATGGCGGCAGCGTAACTGAAACGAATTGCCAACAAATCCTAAACTTCAACTCAGGGAAAATTGCTTCGCCAATAACATCTTCAGATGGAGGTAACACGCAACAATTGCCTAACATCAAAGAAGAAAAAAACACTCACACCGGGCACGGCAGAGGCGCTTGCGTTCAGATGACCTGCATGCATGAAAGATACTTCTTTGACCACACACAAAATGTTGCCTTAAAATGCGGAGAAAAAATCCCTATAAGCGGAGAATTTACTAAAGTAACCGGAAAATTCGGCGAGGGCTTGGTTGAAGCTGTTTGTGACGTAGCATACAGCGAAGAGGATTCTTGCCTAGTCCAAAAAGAATACGCGGCTGAAAGAGTCTTTGGAGGGGATTGGGATAATGAGGGGTGGCTACCTTTTGTAAAAAATGCTGAAATCCTAATTGACCCTTACAGAACAGCCACAATTCAAGACGCACCAACAAAAGGCATTAGCTGGTTAGGAAATATACCCCAAATCGCGGGATGCGATGAAACCACATTAGGCAAAGTAAACTGTAAAATAGGAAAAAAAGAAATCTATTGGGCTGCCGATGTAAAAAAGAAAAAGCCAAATAGGGAAATAATCGCAACAGACCTTTGCGGTTGCCAATCAGAGATAGATGACGGCGCAGCATCATGGTATGCAAGCGGTGACACAAGCCAAAAATCGGTTTCTTACGTACAAGGCAAAGGTGAAGTGGCAAAATTCACGCCCCTAAAAAAACCAGTATGGAACGGCATATGCAATGTTGCCCCAAACAATCTATGCACAACAAAATTAGTGCTAGGCAAAATGGACAAAAACAAAAAAATGGAATGGGCTTCTGAAGATAAGTGGGATTATGGCAAATACGTTGTTGACCTTTTCAGAAAAAAAGCAAAAGAAATCGGGATATTAACACCCTCTGGATTTGTGTATATATTAAATCGGGCTAAATATAACGAACAAGCTGCATATAGCCTATACACACCGACAAAAACTGCAACAGACCCAAAATTCTACAAGATAACTTACGAAGCAAAACCAGGCGATGCCAATATGAAGGATATGTTGGTAAAAAGCGCATTATTCTCAAATTGCCGACTAACCAATGCCGGATTAGAGCCTAACTCAGCAGAAGAAGACGAAGACGAGGAAGAAGTTGCGTTTAATCCGGAAGACTGCCAAAATTTTGAAGGGTTACCCCCCCTTAAGCAGCGCATTTGCTCCATATGTTGGAAAGAAAGCCCCGCTTACGATGAAGAGGTATGCAAGAAAGCCATTAATGATCAGGGAAATAGCGCGACATATGAAAACACCGTATTGCACAATCACCTAGCAGTCCCCGGATATTTCACTTTAGGGGGAAAGACCGTGGAAAATACGTGCCCGAATCGGGCTAAATACCTTAAAGAACTTTGCAAAAAACTAGGCCAAAACAGCCAAACAGTAAAGACGGGATTAAACATTCTTGTATCATCCGACTGCGGACCAGAAATCACTTTAAATAACGATTGCAGCGTATGTGTAAACAGCCAGTGTTTTTAACTTACAGCAACGGCTAAACGGTATTTTATACGCTCCAAAAAAAATGGATTAGCAAATTACAAAATCCTTTTTTCCGATTAAAAAAGAGTAACTGTTTAGCTATTTAGCTACTTTTGTAGCTAAATTTTGATATATTACCTGTGCTTTTTAATTTTATGTAGGGGGGTGGCAGAGGCAAATGAATGAAAATCCCCCAACATTTGGATGGTCTGAGCAAAAGAGATTTGGTGCGTTACATTCTTGTTCTTGAAGAAAAGATCCCTTTGCTTGAGAAGAAGATTGAAGAGTTGGAGCGCAGGCTTTTGGCGTATGAGAATGCCCATACCCCTCCAAGCCAGCAAAGGCATTATCCCAAGCGTGAAAAGAAAGAGGGGGCAAAAGTTGGCGCTCCGCTTGGGCACGAAGGGTTTACTAGGGAAACCCCTGAGCCAACCGAAATTAAAAAGTTGGAATCAAAGGCTTGCCCGCATTGCAATCGCCTTCTTGGCAAGCCCCACCATATTGAACGGAGGGTTATTGAGGAAATACCCGAGCCACAACCATTAAGGGTGATTGAATTTTTCATTCCGCATTACCATTGCAAACATTGCAACAAAGACATTGTTGCCACGGATCCTGAATTGCCAAGCGAGGGCAATTTGGGCAACAATTTGCAATCACAAATTGTGCTGAAAAGATATGAAGACAGGCTGCCCATGCGCAAAGTTGTTGGCAGCATCAAACGCGACTTCAATGTTGGCCTCACCCCTGCAACCGTGCTTGATGTAACAAACAGGGTTGCTGAGAAACTCTCCCCGCAGCATGAGCAAATAAAAAAAGAAGTTGCAGCAGCGCCAAGCGTAAATGCTGATGAAACTGGAGCCAAGCTAAATGGCAAGAAAAGTTGGCTTTGGCTATTCATGACCCTCAACGCCGCGCTATTTTTGCTTCGGCCGAAAAGAAGCAGCAAAGTAGTGGAAGAAGTGCTTGGCAAAAACTATGATGGCATAGTAGGATCTGATGGGCTAAAACAATACCCAAAAATAATTAAAAGAATCCAGAGGTGCTGGGCGCACCTCTTGCGGGAAGCAAAATTTTTGGCACAAAAACACGGAGGGCAAGCTAAAGTGCTATATAACAACCTTTGCGAAATGTTCGCGCAAATCAAAAAAATAACAACGGAAACACCAATGGAAATAAGAAAAGAAACCCATGATGATTGCGTCAAGAAAATGCAATCATTTGTAGGCACTGCTAAAGCTTACAAAGAATTGAAAAAGTTTGCAACAACCATTGAAAACGGAATGGAGCACTGGTTCACCTGCTTACTTCACCCAGAAATTGAGCCAACCAATAACCGAGCTGAAAGACCGCTCAGGGAATTTGTCGTGCAAAGAAAAATCTTCGGCTCATTCCGAAGCGAAAAAGGAATGAGAACCACAGAAATCATCCTTTCTCTCCTATCAACATGGAGCATACGCGGACTCAACACCTACCAAATGCTGAGGCTAAACCTCAGCAGCTAAACAGTTACAAAAAAGAAAAAGTTTTATATATCTATTAATCCTTATTTTTATCCAGCCTCTTATCAACGGAAAAAAAAGAGTGTGATTAGTGATGTCTTGGTATAAAAAATTTAGGTTCGACAACAATCCTTTAGATGTAAGGCCCAACCCCAACTTAGTCGGCCTTGAGGAGGAAGAGGAAAAACTTGTTAACTTCATCCGCAAGGGCGATGTTTGCTTTCTTAACGGCTTGACCGGTTCAGGCAAGACTAGTTTGTTACAACGCGTCAAAGAAAGACTAGGCAATAATTACAGCTTCATTTATTTGAACGCTGAGGACTTGCCGGAAAATTTTAACTTAGAAGAAGAAATAAAGAAAAAAAGGAGCTTCTTTGACATAATAACCTTTAGGCAAGCGCCAAAAAATTTGCCCGTATTGATGATTGATGAATTCCAAGCAACGGATCCAAACCTAATTCTTGAGGCTAAGGGAAAATGGGAAAACACCCATGAGAGAAAAGTTAGGAGCATTGTTGTAAGCCAAATAAAAAACCAACTAAGAAACGCATCCGGATCCTTCAAGGACAGATTGGGAAAGAGAGTTGTCAGCCTAACAACGCTTGATGATGATTACATGAAAGACATCCTCAAAATGAGGCTTTACAACAAAAGAAATAAGACTAACCTCATCGACAAGTTTGAACCGGAAGCATTAGCCCTGCTAATCAGGTGCGCAAACAGCAGTGTGAGGAGGCTGTTAGAGTATTCAGATATGATTTTTGATTTTCACCACACAAAATTCGAAAAAAACAACCCTTTAGTCAAATCGCCTGATTACAAAATTACTTTTCACGGGGTTAAAGAGATACTAACTGTGAATAATGTCAGCGTGCGGGGATTCGTAACAGAAACAGAAAAAGTTGATGAAACAAAACCAATAGAAGAATTGTTTGGCAAACAAGAAAGGAGAATCTTAAGGTTATTGCTTGCATACGAGTCTAACAGCACAGAGAGGATATCAAAAAAGCTGAACATGCCATTAGACAAAGCCAGGAAGATAATCAGTATCCTAGGCAAGAAAAAAGCGATAGTATCAAAAGAAAAAAAGGAAAGAAGCAACGTCTGGGAACTAACGCCCCACACAAAAAGGTTGATGGTCAAATACTAATTCTTACCAGCTAACCTTTTATATTTAACCTTCTCATAATAAGCTAAATATGTGTGGAATTGTAGGATTTTTTGGGACAAAAGAAGCTGTAAGGAACGTTTTTGATAGCTTAAACATTCTTCGTAACAGGGGGAAGGATGGCTATGGTATATCAACAAAAAAAAAGGTATTACATTCTAAAACTCTGGGAGATTTAAAAAATGTTGAGGGGGGTGATTGCGCAGTCGGGCACTGCCTCCACTCAATCGTTGGCTACGTCCCACAACCATTAGTTAAGTCTGGAAAGTTAGTTGTTAACTGCGAAATTTATAACTGGCAAGAATTAGCGCAAAAACACAAATTAACCGTCAAGAACGATTCAGAACTAATGCTTGCCTTGATTGAAAAAGTCGGCATAAAAAAAGCGTTAAGGGAATTGGACGGCGTTTACGCATTCGCCTACTGGAAAAAAAACGAGGTTTATATCGCAAGAGACATCATCGGGGTTAAGCCTGTTTGGTATACTACCAGCTGCGGTTTCGCATTTGCTTCCGAAAAAAAGGCGCTTGAAAAAATTGGCTACAAAAACGTTTTGGAACTAAACCCCAGAAACATCTTGAGATATGACATAAAAAAGGACAAAATATTTTTTGCGAAAAGAAGCTTTTTCTCTATTTATCCGGAAAACAAAAAAAGCCTAAGCCTTATCCATGATGAAGTTGAATCTTTAATCAAAGCTGCTGTTAAAAAGAGGATACCTGAAAAAAAATTTGGGGTCCTCCTCTCCGGAGGCGTTGATTCAGCGCTAATAACAAAATTGCTCTCAAAAGATTTTAATCAAAAATTTGTTTGCTACACCGCCGCATTTGAAGAAGTTGGCATGAAAGAAGCAGAAGACTTGGCTTACTCAAAAAAAGTTGCGCAAGAGTTAGGATTAAAGCTGAAAATAACAAAACTTAACCTTAAGCAAGCCGAGAAATGCTTAAAATTTGTTGTTCCGCTAATAGAAGACAACAACCCAGTAAAGGTTGGTGTTGCATTAACTTTCTATGTAGCTCTGCAAGCAGCAAAAAAAGACAAGGTCAAGGTGATCTTTTCCGGTTCAGGGCCAGAGGAAATATTTGCTGGATATGAACGGCACAAAAAATCTTCAAATATAAACAAGGAATGCCTTTCCGGCCTCAGAAAGATGTACGAAAAAGACACTTACAGAGATGATGTAGTAACTATGAACAATAACATGGAATTGAGGTTGCCTTTTCTTGACAAAAAGCTTGTAGGTTATGCATTAAAGATTCCCAGCCAATACAAACTAAGCGAAGGAAAAGATAAGCTGCTTTTTAGGGAAGTCGCAGAAAAGTTAGGAATATCAAAAGAGATTGCTTACAGAAAAAAAAGGGCAACGCAATACGGAAGTGGATTCGACAAAGCATTAGAAAAATTAGCAAAGAAGAACGGCTTCAAATCAAAATCCGAATACCTCAAACAATTCTATAATATTGGAAATGTTAATTTAGGCGTTTTGTTCTCCTCCGGCAAAGACTCCTGCTACGCCCTCTGGATTATGAAAAAACAAAATTACAAAATAAGCTGCCTGATAACGATAAAAAGCAAGAATCCGGACTCATTTATGTTCCACACGCCAAACATTGACCTTGTTGAGCTGCAAGCCGAAGCTGCTAACATTCCACTAATTAAGCAGCTAAGTGAAGGAAAAAAAGAGGCGGAGCTGAAGGATCTAGAAAAAGCGCTGAAAAAAGCAAAAGAAATCCACAAAATAGGTGGGGTGGTCACTGGAGCACTATTTTCAGAGTACCAGAGAACTAGGATAGAAAAAGTTTGCGACAAAGTTGGCTTAAAAGTTTTTTCTCCCCTATGGCATAAGGATCAAGAAACAGAGATGAAAGAATTAGTGAAAGAAAATTTTGATGCAATAATAAGCTCGGTTGCAGCCGAAGGCCTCGGAGAGGAATGGCTAGGCAAAAAAATTGACACAAAAATGATACAACAATTAGCAAAATTAAATGAAAAATTAGGCGTCAATATCGCTGGAGAAGGGGGAGAATTCGAATCGCTTGTTCTTGATGCCCCTTTATTTAACAAAAAGATTGTTGTTGATGAAGCTGAGAAAAAAATGAGCAGCAAAAATTGCGGAAGATACATTATTAAAAAAGCCCACTTAAAAGCACACTAGACGGACTAAATTCGCAACAAGGGGTTTAATAAAATTTGAGTTCCTACAAAACATAAGTGGGAGTTTTGTTTTACCCAGTGCGAATCTCCATTTAATTAGCAATTTTAAGCGAGAAAACAGCAACAAAGATTTATTAAATATGCAATCTAATCAAGTTATATGTTTATACTAACTTCTGGTTTCATAATTTCACAAATTGCAATGTTTATTGCGATGGGGTTTGATTTTTTAAGTTTGCAATATAAAAAGAGGGAATACACTTTTCTATGCCTTATAATTTCGGCAAGCTTGATTAGTGT
>JACQSW010000108.1 GCA_016211095.1 Candidatus Woesearchaeota archaeon
ATTACTAATTTAAACTAATTATTAAAGTTTTTGCTTTTGTAGACGCGTTAACGAAGCGTCGCCTACGGTTTAGCATACGTCTGCGAAGCGTCGCCGAAGCGTCGCCTACGGTTTACTAACGCTTTTTTTCTTCAAAAAATGAAGAAAAATTACCAAATTGATGATATAATCACAAAATAGGCCAAAAAGTGAGAAGTGAGAGTTCATGCCCCTCTCCAAATACGCAAAATCAACAAAAAAGCACAAAAAAAGCACAAAAGTGAGGATTCAAGGCTATTCAGAGTCTAAAAAAGGGGGATAAACTAGCAAAAATAAAGTGAGGGAAGGCTAAAAAAAGAAAAAAGTGAGAAAAAAAAGTTTAACTTTATAGCCGAGAACTCCATATCCTAAAATCAGAGGTTTAGGTGTGGATGAATCGGCATTTTTCCGAAGTTTCCGAATAAAATTATATAAATACCATCTGATATACTTATTTTATAACAGGATGCCTAAGGAACTTGGGTTTGCGTAAAGCAGTTCCCACAATCTCGCTTTCCTGTTTTGCAATAGATTGTGCGAAAGGTCTCTTCGGAGATGGTCGCAAGAAGCCATAACCTCCCAACACCAAAATTGTTAGGTTATGAGCAGTTCACGAAACAGTATTTGCCACTGGTTGTGAGGATAATTTAGGCATCCTTATTGGTGGCGGAAGGCCTAATTCTTGGGAAATCAATAAAGCCTTTATATTGCATTTAATGAGGATAGCATTTAGCAAGCTTAATTTTAATCCCTCATCAATTTTTTTGCTTTTTTTCCAGTTTGCAAGAATTTCTTTTATTTTTTCGTCGCTCTCGGCGTAAAGTATGTGGCCCCCAATTAGAATGTCAGCATATTTTGGCTCATATACTATCGAAAATTCGAATTCGAACCTGGCTACTTCACTTGTTTTTGCTCCGAGGTTTATATCTTCTTTTTTGATGTCTTTTATGTGCATGTCTGTTTTTATGTTTATATCTTTTTTTAGCGGGGATTTTCTTTCTCCGCTTATTTTATCGAGGTTAAAACCTATTACGGGCATTGTCTTATCACTCTCCTAAGAAATTTGTGTCTGCATTATTATATAAGGTTTACGGCTCAAAAATTTACATTTCAGGAAGGGCTTTTATCCCTAATAAGCTGAGCGCAATTTCCATTCCTTGCTTTGCTGCTTCAACAAGGCTTATCCTTGCCCGCCTTATTTCTTCGTCTTTTTCGGATATGCATGGGCATTTATGGTAAAACTCGTTGAAGTTTTGGGCTAAATCAAGAAGGTATCTCGCTATTATTGAGGGCTTATTGTGGTTTTTTGCTTCTTTTACTGCTTCGGTGAAGCCTGCTAACGTTTTTATCAGATTCAGCTCTTCTATTCTTGTCAGTTTTTCGAAATTTATTTTTTGTGGGTCCAATTTTTCGTTTGCTTTTCTAATGATTGAATCAGCCCTCGCATATGTGTATTGGACGTATGGGCCCGTTTCTCCCTCAAAGTCTAAAACTTTCTCCCAGTCAAATGATATGTTTCTCATTCTGTCGTTTGATAGGTCCCAAAAGATTATCGCTCCTAGGGCGACTGCTTCTGCAACTTCTTCTTTGTTTTTGAGCTGAGGATTTTTTTTGTTGATAACTTCTTTTACGAGTTGTTTGGCTTTTTCTATTACCTCTTCGAAAAAGATTATTTTTCCTTTTCTGGTCGACATTGTGCCTTCTGGAAACCGCATAAGCCCAAATGGTACGTGTTCGCAATTTTTTGCCCATTCATAGCCCATTAATTCGAGGACTTTGAAGAGTTGCTGGAAATGGAGCGATTGCCTGTGGTCTACGACGTAAATCATTTTGTAGAATCTGTATTTTTGGTATCTGTATTTTGCTGCAGCTATGTCCCTTGTTGCATAAAGTGTTGATCCATCCTTTTTCCTTAGTATGCACGGAGGAAGGCTGTATTTTTCGAGGTTTACTATCAGCGCTTCATCGCTTATTTCTGTTATTCCTTTTTTTTCCGCTTCTTTGACTGCTTCTTCCCATAGTGGGGCGTAGAATGATTCTCCTGTGTATTCGTCAAATTTTATGTTCATTAAGGAATATATTTTTTTAAATTCTTTGAGGCTTAGTTCGCTGAATTTTTTCCACAATTTTTGTGCTTCTTTGTCTTTTAGCTCTATCTTTTTGAACCATTCCCTTGCTTCGTCTTCTAGTTCGGGCTTTTGTTTGGCTTCTTCGTGGAATTTGACGTAGAGGTTGAAAAGGTGCCTTATAGGGTCTTTTTCAAGGGTTTTTTGGTCTCCCCATTTTTTGTAGGCAACTATTAGTTTTCCGAATTGAGTTCCCCAATCTCCCAGGTGATTTATTCCGATGCAGTTGTAGCCGAGGTGTTGGTATATTTTGGAGATTGAGTTGCCTATAGCTGTTGATCTTAGGTGTGCAATGCCGAAGGGTTTTGCTATGTTTGGGGATGAGAAGTCTATAACGACTGTTTTGCCTTTGCCTTCATTAGTTGCGCCGTAGCTGCCTTTTTTTTTGAGGGCTTCTGTGATTGTTGTTTCGGCAATTTTTGTTGGATTTATGAAGAAGTTTATGTAGGGTCCGACTTGTTGGATTTGCTTGATTAGGGGGGTGGGTTTTATTTTTTTGGTTAATTCTTTTGCTATGTCGTTTGGGTTCTTTTTGAGCTCTTTAGCTAGAGAGAAACAAGGAAAGCTATAGTCCCCAAGCTCCTTTTTTGGCGGAATCTCTAATAGTGATTCGGCGTCTACGCTTTTAAGCTGATTTTTTATTAATTTTATTACTTCTTGTTTGAACATTCTTTTTTGTTATGGGGGGCTTGTTTTTATACTTTTTTCAACACAAATACACGTTGTGCGGTTAAAAGCATAAATGGCAAAGCTTAAATAAA
>JACQSW010000120.1 GCA_016211095.1 Candidatus Woesearchaeota archaeon
AGCTTGAACCACAAAAATTTTGGAGAGGTAGAAATTAATTATTTTGAAATGGATTATATAGAAAGTCGTTATTTTGAAATTTTCCTTTCCGCGCTAATACAAGCGAGTTACAATCAAGGCAACAATAATTTTGTTTTTGAAAATGTAGACACCAATTTTTTTGCCGAACTGTTAATGGGGAAGAAAGAAGACCCGATAAAAATCGAAGCGCAGGCAATCAGCGGGAACAATGCGTTTAGGCGTGCACAGAATTGCACACTCGAAATTGCAAGCTATACCGGCTTGCGTTTTGGGCATATGATGGGCAATTGCCAAATATGCACCTACGATAAAGGCGATTTAGATCGAATACGAAGGCAAGTTTTTTGGGGAAAAAACAATTCATTCCGCCTCTTAAAAAAGTAACTTACCTTTTTTTTAGAAAGTTTTATCATTTTTGTTGGGAGAAAACGACATGGCTTTAGCCTATGGATGAATTTTGGTCTAGTGGGTGGAAACAACTGGACAACGCGACAAATGTGCGCGTAGGGTTTAAATACTGTTTTGCTTTTAATAATTTTTTAGTGAGATGTTGCAATTAACTTTGGCGCGGAGTAGCGCTTATGCGACGTTGATGCAGGCAGAAAAAAAGGGAAGACTTTTTTTTATGATCCTAACTGGTTTTCGAGGCTTTTGCTTTCCGTTTTTGGAACCGTGTTCCTTAAATGGCAGAAAGGGAAAGGCTAAGAGAAACAATTTTTGTTGTTCGGATAAGATTTTGTTGCACCGCAATGCTTTGCAACTAATTTGGGTGCGGCCCGAAACAACGGGCCATCAAGATGACTGCGCCCCTAATGTGCAGATGATCCCGCCTGAAAAGCTGGTGAGTGCATAAACCTCTCCTACAAAAAGATTTTTAAGGAGGAAGCTTCATACTTTAGTGTGAAGAGGAGGTCACTAATTCGTATAAGCTTACTATTATCGGGGCAAAATTAATGGGGGGCATTGCAAAGAAAGTTGGAATTGGAATTTTGGCTACTTCACTTCTAGCTGGAACAATAAGCCCTGTAAAAGCACAGCCAACACAAGACCCTTTGATTTTTTCTGTGGAGCCAGATCACTCTTTGGGCGCCGTTAACCAAGATGATTATGCACAATTAAGGCAGTTTGAGCAGGAAAAAATTTTGGCACTCCTCTCTGACCCAACTGTTGATTTTGGCATAAAAGCAAAAACCCTAACCGACTTCTACGATGTGTCAGAAAAGGCAAAATTGGATAAGAGCCCCTTAAAGAGGTTCAATGACCACTTCAACGATTACCTTAATGAAAGGATGAATTATAATTATAACACCGCCTATTATTATTCAGCGATTCAGGACAGGCTGTTGGATAAACAGGTGTGGGGCGTAAATTCGCAATATTATGATGAACTCTTTTCTGAAGCTGAACTTGACAGCATTAAGATAATACTTTCTGACGTTTTAGAAGAGACAGTTGAAAGGACAATGGCGGACTATCCGCGGCTCAAAGATGCCGAAAAGAGGTTGATGTCTTTATTCACGCCAAGACTGAGGATAAGATTAGAGAGGAAATCATCTAATGCGGACAATTTGGATGTTCTGCTTGACGATAAAGAGTTAAGGAAAGAAAAAAGATTAGAAGAAAACACTAATGCGCTCCTCAAATTAGGTGAACATAAAACTAATAGTTCAAGCTACATTGACATTGGAGTTGCAAGATTAATAAAGCCTTATGCTTATATGCGCGCACGCAATCCACCATTCGTGAATTTCTTAAGGGTGAAGTATACGCCAATTGATAATGTGGTAAATTTTTCTGTTGGAAAAACATTCAAGAAGAAATTAAGCGTGTTAGCAGAGACTCAGACTAGGGGAAATGGTTTCTTCTTGGAGGACGGCGCATTTTTTTGGGAATGGAAGAAGGCAGATGGAGACCAAGAAACTAAAGGGCACTATTTCGATTTGGAGAGGGGGTCATTAGTCTTCCTTTACACTTTGGATAAAAGCACGTTTTTAACTTTATCTAGCGTGACAGATTTTGACAAAGAACACTCAGCAATATTAAGCTATACAATGCTTCGCTGGTAAGAAAAATTTTATTCTACGAATTTGTGGTATCTGCCCATCCAGTAAGCAATCAAGAAGTCTAAGCCAGAATATTTCACTTCGCCGTTTCCGTAGCTGTCTAATTTTCTTGGATTGCCCCTCCACACAAATTCTGGCCCGCTAGGGCGTTCATCCATAGGCAAGGCATCGCAAGCCCTCAATTCAAATTTGAAGTGGCGGTTCAGAACTTTTTTTGTGCAAAGGCTTTTTCTGTTGCTGTTGATTATTGTTATGTGCTTTTTTTCTAGAGGCATAATTTTTAATGATTCGGCAGCTTCAACATTTTCTTCATAGTTCGGGGTGGAGCTTACTGCGTTGTAAATGAAGTTGAAAAAAGAGTTTCCCTCCCCTTTCACCCATTTAAAGGTTCTGTCCATGCTTTTTTGGTAATACTTTAACAATTCAGGGTCTGCCTCTAAGCTTAACAATGGATAGTATGCTAGGAAAGCTAAGTTGTCATTTACTCCGCTGTCAAACATTTTTAGCGGGGCAAACTTTGCCTTTACAGCTTTCTTGTGGTAGCCATATTTTTTTATCAATTCTTGGTAAGCCTGAGAGAATTTTTCTTCATTAGTTATATGGTGGGCAATTTTTAGCATGCTTAACGCTAGCAACGCGTCTAGTTTTTCATCCATACCCTTTGGGCTCATATCACCATAAGTTGTTGGTTTACCGTCACTACCGGTTATTCTTATGCCGTTGTCAACTATGTGGTTAGCCAAGGCGTTGACGTCTTGCCGGATCACTTTTTTTATTTCTTCGTTCTCTACGAGATTATAACAAATGTAATACCCAAAAAAAACACCCATGTATTGGTCGTTGCTAGTGTCCCCAACGCTAAGGTATCCTTCGAATTTCCCTTTTCCCTCATAGATTTTGTGGAAGCTTTCTCTTCGGACAAAATTTTCTAGGTCTAAGTCGCTTTTTTTGCCGTAAAAACGCGCTAATAACCCTTCTACGCCTGTGACTTCTTGGAGGTTGTGCAACCCCCCCACCATCTTTTCAATATTTTTTAAAGCATCTTCATCTTTTGTGACGCTGTACCTAAAAGATTCTGCCCCAAGCAGCACCCCAGTCCATATTGCTGCATCACCATACTCATTCAGTTTTGGATTATTGGCAATTTGTGGCATCCTTATGTTGTAAGCAAGCAAGCCTTCAGGCGTTAAGTGGTAAGTGAACAGGTCTTCTTCAAAGAATTCTGCTTTTTCTTTCAAAGAAATTTGGCTGGTTTGTGGAGGCTGTAACTGCCCGATTTGTGCAGAGCTATTACCATAAAGAAGCGATACTGCTGCGAGCATGGCAAAAAATTCTTTTTTCATTTCAAACCCTTTCCCAAAGAATTTACCAATCCCATGATTTGGCGTTCCATGTACAGCCCGGATTGCGGCCCGTAAAAAGATAACCTGTATTCGTATCTTTTTCTTTTGTAGCTTTCCTCATTCAAGATGTATCCGATGTGATCATTCGCTAAAGTAATAACAAATGGGGTGTACAAATTTTTTGTTTCATTCTTTAAATCTAATCCCAGTTCGACCCCTAACTCTCCGGGAACAGCCATGAGGAGGTTGTTGCCTATCTCTATTACTTGGATGTAAGTGTCTTTTCTTACATATTGTTTGACGAAAAAACCCACGACTGGTATGGGGCGCATGTTTTTTGGCAGCAGCGGAATCTTTTTAGTTATAGAATTGATAACAACATAATCTTCTGTTTTCATATTCTTTGTTGCTTCCAAAACCTTTTCAGCTAACAAGCCACCCATTTTTGTTGGTTTTGCAAACGGGTCGCCTTTGTTGTACGGTTCCGGGCATCTTGGCCTTTGGTTCCCAGCTGCTCCGCTTGTGAACAAAGCAACTTCAGCTTCTTCTTCAAGAATAGTTTCTAAAACTCCAGGATAATCGCCTGATATCAAAAAGTTTTTTTCTGAAAGGCTGGTTGCGTGCGCAGCAAAATTAACTAGGTAAGCTTTGACTTTGCCTTCGTTGTTAGTTATCCTTATTATTCCAATTTGCGGGTCGATTATGCCGTTTTTGACTTCCCTGTTTGCGCTCAAATTTTCAATTTGTGTTGTTGTTGATGCTATGTTTGCTGGTTCCATTTTTTGGTTAGCTTCGATTATGCTTGTAGAAATTTTTTTTACTAATTCATCAAACGTTTTTTGGCTGTACTTTCCTGTTCCGAACTCCCACCCCCAATTTTCCCAATAACCGCCGATTGAAGAGTGGGTGTGTGTCGCGCATAAAAGTATATCATCAATTTTTAGGAAGGCAACTTTTTTTTCAACAGCCTCCTTTAGTTCCCTATTTATTAGCAGCAGGTCTGTGTTTACTATTGCAACTTTTTTGTAACCGTTGCTCGCTATTATCGTTCTCGCGTAAACTTCATCGTGTACGCCCATGCTCATTTTTTGTTTTGGCAGCCTAGCTTTTTTGAGCCCATGCCAAAAGCTTTCTAGCCTGTCACCATAACCGCTTAGGGGAGTTGTTTCTGCTTGTGGCGTTATGTCTTCTTTGTCAACGCCCACGAATAGCTTGCCTTCTAGGTTGTTTCTTGCGTATTCAACTTTAGGCGTTGCTTCCAGCATAATTTGCGCCTTTTTGGCGGTGCATCCAATATTAAGCGTTAATGCTGCCAGCACACCCGTTAAAAAAATTTTTTTTAAATTCATTTTTTTATTTCAAAACTATTATTCTGTTTCCAAGATTGTTTTCTGATTTGTTCCAAAACCGCTTCATTAGATGAATAGATTTTGCAGTCTTTCATATACCAACCAAAGCATTTCCCTTTGTAGCTTGTTATTTTCGCGACACAATTTTCTGCATCATTTAATGTCGAGTTTCCATCTATTATTTTTGCTTTGATTTTTATTGGTTTGTCTTTTTGTCCTTGCAAATACATGCCAAAATTATCAACATTAATCTCTTCAAAAACAAAATCATTAAATCCCTTATTATAAGAGGTTTGGATCATTGCAGAAAGAAAAAGACCCAACCACATTTTTTTACGATCGTTAAATTTTTTGGTATCAACCATATCATTAAACTTCTTTATCATTGCTGGTTTGATTTCAAAATTCACTAAATAATTCTTGTAAAAGTCCAAAATATCAGTATATACGTTAAAATTTAGATTAGTTTGTTCAAAGTAGGCCATCCATTCATCAAGAACGGCCTCTTCACTGCCTACGACTTCCAGCTTTTTTTCTTCAAATGGATTTTCTATTTTGGTGAATATTTTTTCTAGCCCCATTTTTTTTACCAGAATTCTGTGATGTTTCTTTTTTGTATTTCGAATACGTCGCAGAATTTGTCGGTTATTTTTCTGTTGGCGTAGAAGAAGTAGGGGAAGAATGTGTAGTGGCCGGATAGTACTCTTATTCGGTCTGGTTTTCCCATTGATTTCCAGAGTTTATTTGCGTTTTTTGGTGGCACGACTTTGTCTAGTACGCCGTTGATTATTATGAAGTTTGCTGGGTTTAGTTGGTGTGCGTAGTTTAGTGGTTCTATGTCTTTGGTTATTTCTTTGGTGAGTTCGAAGAATTCGTCTATGTTTATGTTTTGTTTTTGCATTATTTCTTCTCTGTATCTTTCGACGCTTTTTTCTTTTGAGATGGTTAGGAGGGTTGCTAGGTCTCCGCCGGCCATTAGGAAGCCGCCTGTTTTTATTCTGGGGTCTGCCATTGCGGTTAGGGCTGCGGTTATTGAGCCCATGCTTGTTCCTGCTACCCCTATTTGGTTTGGGTTGATTTCGGGTTGTGTTTGCGCCCAGTCTAGGCCTCTTCTTGCATCTATGATTGCTCTTTTGATTACGTCTTTTGAGTAGTCTATTGGTTGTTCGCTTCTTAGGAGCTTGCCGCTTCTTTCGAAGCTTAGGACTGCGAAGCCTCTTTTTGCTAAGTATTTGCTCATGACTGCTGATATTTCTTGGCTGCCTCCGCCTAGGATGGGGAAGACTTCTATGAGTGGGAATGTTTCGCTGCTGTATGTTTTGGTGGGGGTGTAGTAGTGGGCTATGACTTCATCTTTTTGTTTGTCGATGTGGAATGCTGCTGGGTATTTTATTTTTTCGTGTTTGAAATATTTGGTTGTTTCTATGGTTTCCCTGCTTGTTAGCTGTATGGTGGCTGGCTGGTAGCTGAAGGTCGTTATTTCTTCAAGTTTGGTGGTTGTGTGTGTGGTTGGCTTGTAGTGGTGCTGTATGCATGCTGGCATCGTTATTGTTAATGATAGGAGTGTGCAGAGTGTTCTTTTTAGGGCTTTTTTCATTGTTGTTTTGTTTTTGTTTTAGCATATATAAATCTTTTGTTTTTTATTCACTTATAAGTGGGAAAATTGGCAAGATTTATAAATGTGAAAAAAACAACACCAAAAGAAAGACAAAAACAATGGGATACAACAAACACTCACGAAGATCAAACATAGAAGAAACCATAAATAATTATGCCCATTATACAAATAAGCTAGATGAACTTATTAATAAAACCACAAATTCGGTGATGGAAAACCTAGAACTACTAAGTTACAAACTAGAACCAATCCCCATTATACGCTTAGAAGATATTTTGCATGACGTAGCCCTAATATTCACTTCAACTAAAAAAAGCGAATACAAAGACTTCGAAGAATTACAAAACTACTTCAAATCTTCATTACAACACATAAAATCAAACATCCAATCCCAAAAAAACAAGAATGTTAGTATCATATTCCCTATAACTTTTAAAATCAACACAAGGCAGCTCAAAGGAAAAGAAGCGGACTATTTTGCAATATTCATATCAGCATTCATACAAGCAACATACGACGAACTAGGCCTACAATATTTCGAATTTGAAGAAATCAACGCAAACTTTTTCGGCGCCCTCCTACAAGCCAAAGAAAACAAAAAAATATGGATTGAAGCAAAAAAAATTATTGGTCACAACACCCTATGCTTCGCCAACCACATTTACTTAACCGTTTCAGAACTTAACGGCCACCACACCCTATACGTAGCCCAAAACAGCACATTAAATGCTGTCACATTAAAAGGCGACAATGCCTTCTGCTACGCAAGAGACTGCACAGCCAACATAGAAAAATACAAAGGAGAAAACTTCGGCATAGGCATGAAATACTGCCAAATAACCTCCACAAACAAAAAAATTTTAAAAAAAATAGAAAAACAAGCGGAAAAAGAAACAAACACATTCGAAACAAAAAGCTAAAATGGGATTAGACAAAATATTCCAAGAAAAAGCGGAAAAAGTTGAAGAAGAAAAAAAATTACAAGTAATAACTAGTGAAGAATCTGTTATTGATGAGCTGTTTAGCTATCTTGTTGATTCCTCGAAGCAGGCAAATAAGGAATACATATGGTTTGAAGAGATGCGCCAAGACTTTCTAAAATTTAATGAGTTTCTTAAAAGTTACAAAATAACCCCTAGCTTAATAGGTGAGTTTGATAGCAAAGTTAATCATAAAAAAATATGCTTTGGGGATAAGGGTTACTTAGGGGTTTTTTTGTCTAGTTTAATACAAAATAGTCATAATCAGGGCTTTAACGACTTTTTGTTCAAAAAAGTTAAAGCTGAGTATTTCGGTGCTTTCTTGCATGGCAAAGAAAACAATCTAAGAATCAAAGTCAGTAGCATAAACAAGAGAGGGAGCTTTTATCATGCAACAAATTGCTCTTTATGTGTAGAAATGCTCTTTGGAGAGTGGACTATGTATAAAGCCGAGGATTGTGTTGCCGAAATACAAAATTATCTTGGGAGAAATTTTGGTTTGCATATGAAAAATTGCAAAATAACATCATCCGACCAAGTAGTTTTAGATAAATTAATTAAATCGTCTCTTTATGGAACCAACAATCAA
>JACQSW010000106.1 GCA_016211095.1 Candidatus Woesearchaeota archaeon
ATAAGAAACATCTGCATATGTGCCCATACTGATCACGGCAAATGTATAAGCAAGAATTCTCGGCTTTACCAACCAGACGGAACACTGGTAAATGCAAGTGATTTGTTTAAAAAAGCCGTTGAGAATGGGATAAAATTCGAAGAAAATGAAGAGCGCGTAATTTACGATTTAACAAAAGAAGATTTATCAGCATTCTCGTTAAACAAGGCAACTGGCAGGATAGAAAAAAAGCAAATACAGCTTGCTTGGAAGCTAAAAGGCGGAGAAACTATCAAAACGACCTTGAGGAATGGTTTTGAAATAACAACTACGCCTGAGCATAAATATATAATTTTAGAAGATAACACATTTAAAGATAGGGAAGCAAGGGATTTGAAGCTAGGGGACAGGGTGGTTTGTTCACGAAAATTATCTGTCAATAATGCTTTAAATATTAAAAAAGAGATTCTTGAACGGATATCAAACAAAAATTTCTATGCAACTTTTAATGTTGCCTTTGGAAAAAAATTAAAAAATCTCATACTAAAAAATGGTTTGAGCAGTATTAAGACCAGCCTAAAAGCTAAATCACTTTATCATGGCGCTTGGCAGAATAGGTACCAAATTAATGACTTGATGAATCTGGTTCGCCTCTTTGGGCTTGGCATTGAAGAGGTTTATGATAACATATTGGCAGTAAATTACAGAAGTGGGAAGCAAATGGGAAAAAGCTCAAGCCCTATGGGGCTCCCGCAAAATTTTGAGGAATTTTATTACTTGGCAGGCTTATTCGTTGGCGATGGAACTAATAAAAAGTTTGTTGTCGGTAAAGAAGAATTAAGCGAAAAATTTGTTGCTATCTGCAAAAAGCTTAACATCTCTTTAACGTTTAGAGATTATGGTAATAGAACCCCCGAAATAGTGACTAATATGACTTTAGTTCAAGTGCTAAATTCCCTCTTCGATTACCCCCTTGCAAATAAATCGCATAATGTAAAAATTTCAGAATTCTTATTTAAATCGCCAGACAAGTATATCGCTAAATTCGTAAAAGGGTATTTTGACACAGATGGATGCGTTGAGAAGGCGAGAAAGACAATAACAATTAGTTCTGCAAGCAAACAAATGATAGAAGACCTCCACCTTCTCCTAGTAAGATTCGGGTGTATTTCAATAAAAGAGAAAGACAACACATTAACTATAAGTGGCCAATCAGCGATTAATTTTGCAAAAACAATCGGCTTTGGAGTAAATTACAAAGCAAACAAACTGAAGCTGCTAGTAGAAGGAATAAATTATAGTTACGTATGCGACGACGTGCAGGCAGGAAACAAATTTATGTGCGTTAAAAAATTGGCCAGCACAATCATAAATAACGATGAGTTAGCCTTCATTGAGGTAAAAAGGATAGAACAAACCTACGAAGACGAAGTTTACGATTTCACAATAAAAGATAATCACAACTTTATAGCAGAGGGAATGGTCATTCACAACACAACATTTTCAGACAACCTATTAGCTGGCGCTGGCATGATGTCTGAGGAATTAGCTGGAAAACAGCTCGCTTTAGATTTTCACGCTGATGAGATTGAGAGGGGAATCACTATTGACTCGGCAAACGTTTCGATGGTTCACGAATTAGATGAGGGAGAATTTTTAATAAACCTTATTGACACGCCAGGCCACGTTGATTTCGGCGGCGACGTAACGAGGGCTATGAGGGCAGTGGATGGGGCGATAGTTCTTTGCTGCGCTGTCGAGGGAATCATGCCGCAAACAGAAACAGTCCTTAAACAGGCATTGAGGGAGAGGGTGAAGCCTATTCTTTTCATAAATAAAGTTGACCGGCTAATCAAGGAGGTTAAGCTTACACCTGAAAGGATGCAGGAAAGGTTTATTGAAATAATAACTGGCGTTAATGCTTTCATAAAATCTAATGCCCCTGAAGAGTTTAAGGAGCAGTGGCAGGTTTCTGTCCAGGACGGATCAGTCGGTTTCGGTTCAGCCTTCCACAACTGGGGATTAAGCTTTCATTACATGAAGGCACACAACCTAACTTTTAAGGATGTAATAACAGCGTACGAAACAGACAGCAGCAAGGAATTAGCGAAAAAAGCGCCGCTACACAAAGTTATTCTAAACATGGTCGTTAAGCATCATCCAAACCCGAAACAAGCACAGAAATATAGGATACCAAAAATTTGGCATGGCGACATAGATTCGGAATTGGGAAAAGCATTAGTTAATTGTGATCCTAACGGAGAGGTTGCTTTTGTATGCACAAAGATAGTGATAGACAAGCACGCAGGGGAGGTTGCTGCAGGAAGATTATTCTCTGGGACTGTTAGGCTTGGGCAAGAAGTCTATATGAACATGGCCAAAAAGAGTGTTAGGCTGCAACAAGTGTCTATCTACAAGGGCGCGCAAAGAATCGCAATAGATGAGGCCCCAGCAGGAAACATCGTCGGGCTCGTAGGGCTTAAAGGGGTTTTTTCAGGTGAAACAGTATCGATCAACCCGATAGAGCCGTTTGAGGCTATCAAGCACTTATTTGAGCCGGTTGTTACAAAGTCTATAGAAGCTAAAACTGCTGCTGACCTGCCAAAGCTTATTGATGTTTTAAAACAAGTAGGCAAGGAAGACCCAACTATCAAAATAGAAATCAACGAAGAAACAGGGGAAAACCTCATGAGCGGAATGGGGGAATTACACCTTGAGGTTATCGAGAACAGGATGAGGACAGAGAAAGGCATAGATGTTATCACCTCACCCCCAATCGTGGTCTACAGGGAAACAATAAACAGGAAGAGCGGAGAAAAAGAGGGAAAAAGCCCAAATAAGCATAACAAATTCTACTTTGTTGTAGAGCCCCTCAACCCAGCCGTAAGCGCAGCCATAAAAGATGGGGAACTGCCAGAAATGAGGATAAAGAAAAAAGATGATACTACCATCAAAAAATTTATTGCGTTAGGATTCTCAGCTAAAGAAGCTAAAGATGTTAGGCAAATCTACAAAGGTAACATGCTCGTCGATTCAACAAAGGGAATAGTTTACATAGGGGAAGTTATAGAATTAGTCATGGACGGGTTTGAGCAAGTAATGGACTCAGGCCTGCTTGCAAAGGAGCCCTGCATGAAAGTTATGGTTTACCTAATGGACTGCAAGCTGCATGAAGACTCAATCCATAGGGGCCCAGCCCAAGTACTCCCAGCAGTAAGGGAAGGAATAAGGGAAGCCCTAGCAGATGCGAAACCAGTAATTTTTGAACCAATGCAAACACTGCAAATAGAAGCACCCATGGAGTTTATGGGGGAAATATCCAAATTAGTCCAAAACAAGCGGGGCCAACTCCAAAATATGGAACAAGAGGGCGAACACATAACAGTAAAAGCAAAACTGCCCGTAGGCGAGATGTTCGGCTTAACATCAGAGTTGAGAAGCGCAACCAGCGGCAGAGGAAGCTTCTTCATTGTTGACCAATCCTTCGAAAAACTTCCAGAATCGCTGCAAGAAAAAATTATAAGACAGATCAAACAAAGGAAAGGCATCAAAGAATAGAAAAGTTTATAAAGAAAATTATTTTCAGAATACCGAACTTAAACTTAAATGTTTTAAAAAAAAAGGTTATAATTTAGGAGGCAAAATAATAATGGCAAGAGAAAAACCACACTTAAAC
>JACQSW010000118.1 GCA_016211095.1 Candidatus Woesearchaeota archaeon
CAAAAATGTTTTTTAAAGTTCTATAAGAAGCCATGGGGTAGGGATTTTTTGTAAATTAATGCAAAAGGTTAAAAAACCCAAGAAACCCCTCCATAGGAAATATAGGTTAGAGAGTCTATATTGAACAACACAAATTTTTATAAATAAAACAAAATTTTAAAGAAAAAAAGATGGGTGAAAAAGAGCTAACAAAATTCTTTGAAGAATATTTACAGACAAAACCTCTCTTCAAAAATAAAAAAGCATTACAAAGCCAGTACATGCCAAAAACAATACCTCATAGAGAAAAAGAAATTGATAAAGTAGCAGGAATACTAGCACCAATACTAAGAACAGAAAGGCCATCAAATCTTTTTATTTACGGAAAAACAGGTACAGGCAAGAGCCTCGTCGTCCAGCACGTAACAACAACAATTAATGAAATTGCAATAAAAAACAAACTCCCAATAAAAATATTTTATCTAAACTGCAAATTAAAAAGGATAGCAGACACAGAATATAGGCTCGTCGCGCAACTATCAAGGGAATTCGGGCAGGAAGTTCCAACAACAGGGCTGCCAACCGACGAAATATACAAATTATTTATAAACCAAGTTGAAAAAGAAAAGCTGCTCTTAATTTTAGTTCTTGATGAAATAGACCAACTTGTATCAAAAGTAGGTGATGAAATTCTTTACAACTTAATACGGCTCAACACCGAACTGAAAAAAAGTGAGATATCTATAATAGGAATATCTAATGACCTCATGTTCACAAACTATCTTGACCCACGGGTAAGAAGTTCATTATCAGAAGAAGAATTAGTATTCCCCCCTTACAACGCAATACAACTGAAAGAAATACTAGAACACAGAGCAAAAAGCGCGTTCAACGAAAACGTTCTTGAAGAAGGGGTAATAGAAAAATGTTCAGCATACGCAGCCAGAGAACACGGCGACGCAAGAAGAGCGTTAGAACTGCTAAGGGTGGCAGGCGAAATCACAGAAAGAAAAGGGCTCGAGAAAGTAAGAATAAAAGACTTAGATGAAGCAGAGTCAAAAATAGAAAGGGACAGAGTATTAGATGTTATTCAAAGCCAGCCAAAACAATCACAAATAGCGCTTTACTCAATACTAAAATCCCACTCTAACGTAAAAGAAGACGCGCCAATATTCACAGGAGACATATACGAATTATACAAAGAACTTTGTTTCAAAACAAAAATAAGGCCCCTAACACAAAGAAGAATATCTGACATAATTGCTGAATTAGACATGCTTGGAATAATAACAGCAAAAGTGATAAGTAAAGGAAGATATGGCAGGACTCGACAGATATGCTTAGCTATACCTGATTCAACCATCATAAAAGTTAACGACATTCTCAAAGAGGGGCTGAATATATGAATGAAGCCATCTTATCCCTGCAAAAAAACCACTTAATAACCCCGGATGCAATTGAACTAATAAATCAGAACCCGCAACTCATTCTTGAAAAAATTGCAGCTTTAGAAAAAAAGCCATTCATATTAAGCAAAGAAGTCATAAATTTGCTTATAACTCCAGAAATAGAAAAAGAAATAAGAAAACAACCAACGGGAAAAGTAATTGTCACACAAAACTACCTCACAAAACCAATAAAAAGGGAGGTCAAACATTTTGTCTCGTACTTCAGGATAAGATATGAAAATTTAAAAAAAATTTTAGAAACAAGAGAAGAACTAAAAAAAACTATTTCAATCAAAAGAATAAAAAACAAGGAATCAAAAGAAAAAGTAGCATTAATTGGGTTAGTAGCGGAAAAAAGGGTAACAAAAAATGGCAACATACTCCTCAAATTAGAGGACCCAACCGATGAAGTTATAGTAATTGTAAACAAAACAAAAAAAGACCTTTTTGAGCAGGCACAAAACCTAACAGGGGACGAAGTTATAGGAATAACTGGTTCGGTAAGCGAGAAAATAATTTTTGTGAATAACTTATTTTTACCAGACATACCATTGACAAAGGAATTAAAAAAATCTCCCGACGAAGCTTACGCAGCATTCATATCTGACATCCATGTAGGGTCAAAAATGTTTCTTCCGCAAGACTTCGAGAGATTCATAAATTGGCTAAATGGGGAAGTCGGGAATAAAGAACAAAAAGAAACCTCACAAAAAATAAAATATTTATTCATTATAGGGGATTTAATTGACGGCGTTGGAATATACCCTGAGCAAGACAAGGAATTAACAATAAAAGACGTAGAACAGCAATATGATGAATGCGCAAAATATCTATCAAAAATAAGGAGCGATATACAAATAATTATTTGTGGGGGAAACCACGACGCATTGCGCATAGCCGAGCCGCAGCCTCCCTTAAACAAGGAATACGCCAAAAAAATTTATGCCCTCCCAAACGCAACTCTCGTTTCGAATCCTGCTCTTGTTAATATTCACTCTTCAACGGACTTTCCAGGGTTCGATGTTTTGCTTTATCACGGTTACAGCTTTGATTATTACGTTGCAAACGTCGACACGATCAGGAACAACGGGGGATATGACAGGGCCGACTTGATAATGCAAATGCTTCTTCAAAAAAGGCATTTAGCCCCAACCCACAGCTCAACGCTTTATATTCCAGACCAAGAAAAAGATTCATTAACCATAAACAAGGTTCCAGATTTTTTTGTCACAGGGCACATTCACAAAGCAAACGTTGGGTCATACCGAAATGTTACAACAATCTCATCAAGCTGCTGGCAAGCAAAAACAGCTTTCCAAGAAAAAGTCGGACACAACCCCGAACCATCAAGAGTGCCAATAGTGAACTTAAAAACTCGTCAAATTAAAGTAATTAAATTTGCAAATGAACAATAAAAAATGGCTGAAACAACAAAAGAAATGGAGGATTACTTCAAAAAAGTAGAAGAAGAAGTAAACAAATCTTACAGCATAGCAAATGAAGCCAAATCAAAAGGCTACGATCCAGAAGAAGAAGTAAAAATACCTTTAGCAAAAACCATGGCTGAAAGGGTCGAGGGTTTAATATCCACAGTTGCCCCCCAAATAAAAAGGTCAGGAATCGTAGAAAGAATCGCTGAGCTAGAAAAAATATACGGGGCGCAAGATTGGAGAGTAGCCTTCAAAATTGCGGAGGAAGTAGCTCAACAAAAATTCTGCAAATTCAAAGACGAAAAAGAAGCAATTGAAATTGCGATAAGAGTAGGATTCGCTTATGTTACAGTTGGAGTTGTGGCATCCCCCCTCGAAGGATTTGTGGAGTTAAAAATAAATAAAACAAAAGATGGAAAAGATTATTTTTGCTTAATGTACTCAGGCCCAGTAAGGAGTGCAGGAGGGACAGGGGCAAGCGTATCAGTACTAATTGCGGATTACCTACGAAAAAAATTTGGATATGCCGCGTATGACCCAACAGAGAAAGAAATAAAGAGGACATTCACAGAACTATCTGACTATCACGAAAAAATAACCAACCTGCAATACTTCCCTTCAGAAGAAGAAGTAGAATTCTTAACCTCCCATCTTCCGGTGCAAATCAGTGGCGACCCATCAGAAAAATTTGAGGTAAGCAACTACAAAGACTTACCAAGGATAGAAACCAATAAGCTAAGAAACGGTTTTTGCCTCGTAACTGCCGAATGCCTTTCCCTAAAAGCGCCAAAGATATGGAAACAACTATCAAAATGGGGAAAAGACTTCGATATGGGTCATTGGTCTTTCTTAGAAGAATTCATAGCCTTACAAAAAAAAATAAAAGCCAAGAGCCAAGAAAATGCCGTAAAAGAAGAAAAGATAACGCCCGATTACACTTTCATAAAAGACATTGTTGCCGGCCGACCAGTAATAACCCACCCATTAAGAAACGGGGGGCTCAGGCTGAGGTACGGGCGAACGCGAACCTCGGGCTTCTCTTCTGACGCAATACATCCAGCAACAATGATTGTGCTTGACAGCTACATAGCCATAGGCACACAACTAAAAACAGAGCGGCCAGGAAAATCAACTGTACTTGCAACATGCGACTCGATAGACGGCCCTATTGTGAAGCTAACAAACGGATCAGTCGTTAGATTAGACACAGAAGAGGATGCCAAAAAATATTACAAAGAATTGAAGGAAATAATTTACTTAGGAGATGTATTAATCAATTACGGTGACTTTTTGAACAGGGCGCACAAGCTCATCCCATGCGGATTCAACGAGGAATGGTGGTTTCAATGCCTCAAAAAAGATGAAGCAGGAGCAATAAAAATTATTGGGGAACAAACTTATTCTGCCCTCAAAAAAAATTCGGCAAAAACAAAAATTTCTGTAGCATTAGCAAAAAAAATTTCTGACGAACTAAAAATCCCCCTCCATCCAAGATGGATTTATTTCTGGAACACATTAACCATTGAGCAGCTTAACCAATTATTCTCTTGCCTTAAAGAAAAAGCAGCAGAAGAAGAAGGTAAAATAATCATCCCTATAGGGGAGGACAAAGCTAAAAGAGCGCTCGAACTGATTGGGGTTCCACACAAAGTCGTAACAAACGAATACATCGTAATAGAAAAGGAAGACGCCCAAGCATTGCTTTTAAACATTGGAGAATTAACAAACCTCCCTTCAGACGGCAGCAATGAGAAGAAGCCGCTAGAACTAATCAATGAGCTGTCTTCTTGCAAAATAAAAGACAAACTAGGCATATTCATCGGTGCGAGAATGGGAAGGCCAGAAAAAGCGAAGATGAGGGAATTGACTGGCAGCCCCCACGTCTTATTCCCTGTAGGCGATGAAGGGGGAAGGCTTCGCTGCTTTCAAAGCGCATTAGAAAAAGGAAAAATAACCGCTCGATTCCCCACAAATTTTTGTGAGGAGTGCAAAATAAAAACAATATACAAATTTTGCGAAGTTTGCGGCAAAAAAACAAAAAAACAATACTACTGCAGAGAATGCAATTCCGAATCGGATGAAAAATGTGAGAAACACCCTAAGTCAGAAAATCAAAAACAACAAACCATCAACATCCAACACTACTTGGATGCAGCATTAAAAAAATTGAAAGACAGAAACTATCCCACCTTAATCAAAGGGGTTAGGGGCTTAATGAGCAGGGAGAACATACCTGAAAATCTTGCAAAAGGAATCCTTCGCGCCAAACACAAAATCTACGTCAATAAAGATGGCACAACAAGATACGACATGACAGAAATGGCCTGTACACACTTCAAACCAAAAGAGATAGGGACATCAGTTGAGAAACTTAAAAGTTTAGGCTACCTCAAAGATTGCTATGGCGACGAATTAGCAGATGAAGACCAAGTCTTGGAACTAAAACCGCAAGATGTCATCCTGCCAGCATGCAGGGAAAGCTTAGACGAAGGAGCAGACGAAGTCTTATTCAGATGCGCACAATTCATGGATGACCTCCTAGAAAAATTTTATGGCATAAAACCGTTTTATAACTTAAAAACAAAAGAAGACATAGTAGGCCAATTATTAGTTGCGCTTTCCCCCCACACATCCGCGGGAATGGTGACTAGAGTGATCGGCTTTTCCCGCACACAAGGATTTTTTGCGCACCCCCTCCTCCACAGCATCCTAAGAAGAGATTGTTTTTCTTATGATACATTTATTCCCATAATGCACGGAGGAATTTGGAAAAATA
Source organism: Candidatus Woesearchaeota archaeon (assembly GCA_016211095.1). Lineage (GTDB taxonomy): Archaea > Nanobdellota > Nanobdellia > SCGC-AAA011-G17 > GW2011-AR17 > JACQSW01. The sequence goes on from JACQSW010000118.1 coordinate 5,634, forward strand.
TCAAAATTGGCGAACTGGTAGAAGAGTTAAATTTAACCAAGCAAGTTGACTTATTTGGCACATTAGCAAAAAAAGTAAGTGGCTATTATACTCTGGGGATAAATAATAAAGGGAAAGTGGATGTCGTGAAAGTTAATGATTTTACTAAGCACAAACCTTCAAAAATCTTACAGATAAAAACAAATGATGGGAGAGTATTAAGGGTAACAGAAACGCATAAGTTTTTGATTTTTGAAAATAACAAAATCAAACGGGTTGCAGCTTCTGATCTTTTTGCCGGATCCAAACTTGTTGTTCCCTTGCAGAACCCTATCAAAAGTGAGGATTTAAAATTTATCGACTTAAAAAATCATTTCTCTTCAAGGAATGATGTGATGATAAGAAATGTTAAAGAATTCATAGAAGGGGTTATTAAGCAATTTGAAAATATCCCTTCATTAAGAAGGGCATTGAATCTGCCAAAAAACGCCCTTTACAACTTTTTATCTAGGGACAGCTTACCTCTTCCTTTATTTTTTATTTTGTTATCGCTGAGCAAAACGCAGAAAGCGCCAAAAACACCTTTTTTAGCTGCCAAGAGGGACACAGTGAATATCCCCGACAAGATACCTTTAAGCGAGGCTGTGCTTTACTTGATTGGGTTTTATGTTGCCGAAGGCTATGCTCGAAAAAAAGTATCAAAAAAAGGTTTTTACCAAATTGGTTTTGCTGTTCGCGAAAATGAGTTAAGGGAAAAAGTGTTAACCACAATGAAGGAGAACTTTAACCTAACTCCCTCTACCATTACTAGTGACGCGATTGTTTATTCAAGCAAGATAACTTACGACTTTTTTGTAGACATCCTAAAATGCGGGCGAAACGCTCACGAAAAGAGGATACCTTCAATTATATTAACGCTTCCTAAGGAAAAGCTTAATTTCTTCTTACAAGGATATTACGATGGAGATGGAAGTGTAAGCAGAGACACTTGCCGTGTAAGCTGCGATAGCGTCTCCGAAGGGCTCTTACATGACCTCGAATTTGCTTTAAGAAAGTATGGCCTATTTACAAAGCGGTATTATTACAAAAAAATCCCTGGCCCGCACGTCCGGGAATTTTACATTAGGAAGAAGAGGGAAGTGCCTGAATTTGGCATAACTAAATTAACTATCCCAAGCAACTACGTGAATTTATTTTATGAACAGATTGGTTTTTCTTTGGGCAGGAAACAAGAAATTTTAGAATATTTAGCTTGTAGCAAAAAAATTACTGGAATGCGCATCCAGCAGGACAAACAATGCGCCTATCCCTCAATAACAGAAATTAAGGAGGATGGTTTTGAAACAACCTACTGCTTAAATGTTGATAACCATACCGTAATGGCAAACGGCTTTTTGGTGGGGCAATGTGATGGTGACGAGGCAGCCGTAATGCTTTTGCTTGATTGCTTGATTAATTTTTCAAAAAATTTTTTGCCTTCAACAAGGGGAGCAACACAGGACGAGCCACTGGTGTTAACTTCGCGGCTTATCGCTACCGAAGTGGATGATATGGTCTTTGATATGGACGTTGCTTGGGAATACCCGCTCGAACTTTATGAGGCTTCTGAAAATTATGCCCAGCCTTGGGATATAAAGATAGATAAGCTGCGCAACTTTTTGGGCACCGAAAAACAATATGAGGGAATGGGCTTTACACATAACACTACCAACATTAATGATGGAGTAAGATGCAGCGCTTACAAATCAATCCCTACAATGCAAGAAAAAGTTATTGGACAAATGGCGATTGCAGAAAAAATAAGGGCAGTAGAAGAGCATGAGGTTGCGCGTTTGGTTATTGAGCGGCACTTTATTAGGGATATCAAAGGTAATTTGAGGAAGTTTTCTATGCAGCAATTCAGGTGCGTTGATTGTAATGAGAAGTTTAGGCGGCCCCCGCTGAGTGAGAGATGCACAAAGTGCCAAGGAAAAATAATATTCACTATCTCAGAAGGATCAATAATAAAATATTTGGAACCAGCAATAAGTCTAGCAGAAAAATATCATCTTCCGCCTTACCTGAAACAAACCTTGTTCTTGACGCGGGATATGATTGAGAGCGTATTCGGGAAAGAAAGTGAGCGGCAAGAAGGATTAGGGAAATGGTTTTCTTCTTAGGCAACCTTCAGAATAAAAAGTAAGCTATTACGGGAAGGATTAAGCTTCCCATAAGATGATTTTTCCCTATACCTTTTCTCGCTGGAAGTATCCCAATAAAAGTTGCGATTATAAGGATAAATGCGCCCAAAAAATTGCTGATTAATAAAACCAAAACAAAAATGAAGAGGATGACCACTAAAGACATTTTTTTGTAATCCACTTTATTGATTAATGAGGCCGCTTTTTTTGCAAAGATGCTCGCCAGAAAAACAGCGATTCCGCCAACAACTAATGAAACACAGATAATGATTAGGAATTCTTCCTTACGAAAATTATTTAATATCCTTGAAACAGCAACGACGGCGCCATTCCGAGCTTTTCCAAGGCTAAAAAATGTGACAAAGCCCATAATTGTGTTTACCATGCTTAATCCACCTACAAGAATAAGAAAACCACCATCTCCCAATTTTCTAAAAAATTGTGAAGCTATTATTGCCGCTTGTGAAGGCCCAATGCCTGGGAGGAATGAGCAGATGCTGCCAGAGCTTAATGATCCAAGAAACGCCTTGCAGGCCGTCCATTTTTTCATGTTTAATGGGGTAATTTTTTGTTTTGGAAGGTAAGAATCACCGTTTAAGCTAATAATGAGATTGCTTATCCCGAAGAGACCAGATAACATTGGAAGCAGCGGATCTTTTAATGTTGGCATATTGAGAACTATTAATCCAAAAGTTCCGCTTACAAAGAAAGAGGTTAAAGCCCACCACCACCTTTTTTCCCTCATCACTAAAAAAATAGATATTAAAACAAGAATTAATCCGATAAATTTTTCGATTACAGGATAACCAATATCCGCAACAAAAACCAGGACGGGAATGAATAAAATTATGAGTATCAAAGAGCATAAAGAACCAAAAACAGTAAGCATAACACCGCGATAACCTTCGCCTTTCATCAGCAGCCTATGCCCAGGCAGCACGCTTAAAATTGTGTCAGGTTCCGGCGCCCCCAAAAAAATTGAAGGTATGCTATCAAGAAAAGTGTGGGTGATGGCGACGCTGACAATAACAACAGCCAAGCTTAACGGCAAAAAATAATTTAACAATAATGGAAGAAAGTAAATGAGAGAAACTGCAACCAAATTTACATGA
>JACQSW010000112.1 GCA_016211095.1 Candidatus Woesearchaeota archaeon
AACACTAACCCCCAAGCTCATTGCTTGGCGTTGCCGCACGCTCCATTGAGTATTCTCGTGACGGGCACTAAAAACTAACACATAAAGCCTATAAATACTTTTTGGTCGAGTTGTCTATCAGTTTCGGGATACTACAAACGAAAAAGGTTGCCGAAAGGTTTAAATAGCCCTTCTCAGTGTTAACGGTTAAAACTTTTTTTTTGAATAATAAAATTAGAGGGAGAGACTAAAAATGACGCAAAACCAACCAATTGTAATCTTGCCAGAAAACTACCAGAGGATGGTGGGAAAGGACGCGCAAAGAAACAACATCCTAGCCGCTAAACTTGTTGCGGAAACAGTAAGAACAACACTTGGCCCAAAAGGAATGGACAAAATGATTGTTGACAGCCTAGGAGACATAACAGTAACAAATGATGGGGTAACAATTCTTGAGGAGATGCAGATTGAGCATCCAACAGCAAAAATGATTGTTGAGGTAGCAAAAACCCAAGAAAACCTGGTTGGGGATGGAACAACAACCGCCGTAATCCTAGCTGGAGAACTACTAAAAAACGCTGAGAGGCTCTTAGACCAAGAAATCCACCCAACAGTTATCACAAAAGGCTACAGGATAGCTGCTGAAAAAGCTCAAGGATTCCTACAGGACATGGCTGAAAAATTAACAAAAAAAGACGTGCAATTCTTAATCAACATCGCAGAAACAGCAATGACTGGCAAGGGAGCGGAGTCAGCAAGGGGCAAGCTCTCAAAAATAATAGTTGAAGCAGTAGAAAAGGTAAGCGAAGGCGACAAAATCGAATTATCCAACATCAAAGTCGAGAAAAAAGCTGGCGGCGGCATAGAGGATTCTGAACTAATAGACGGAGTAATCCTAGACAAGGAAAGGGTCCACAGCGGCATGCCAAAACAAATGAAACACGTAAAAGTAGCCTTATTAGACTCCGCTATCGAAATCAAAGACACAGAAACAGACGCAAAAATACAAATAACTGACCCTATGCAGCTCCAATCATTTGTTGATCAAGAAGAAAAAATGATCAAAAACATGTGCGACAAAATAATCAAGAGCGGGGCAACAGCAGTATTCTGCCAAAAAGGCATAGACGACTTAGCCCAACACTTCCTCGCCAAGGCAAACATCTACTCGGTGAGGCGAGTCAAAAAATCTGACATGGAACAACTATCCAAAGCAACAGGCGCCAAAATCGTGACAAAAGTAAGCGAGCTAACCAAAGACGATCTTGGCCACGCAGGAGTAGTTGAAGAAGTCAAAATCGCAGACGACGAAATGACCTATTTGAGGGAATGCAAAAACCCGAAAGCAGTAACAATCCTAATAAGGGGCGGAACATCCCACGTCATTGACGAAGTAGAAAGAGCAGTCAAAGACGCATTAGGCGACCTAGCAGCAGCATTAAACGAAGGCAAAATAGTTGCTGGAGCTGGAGCAACAGAAATAGAGCTAGCCAAAAAAATAAGAGACTTCGCAACATCACTAAGCGGAAGAGAACAGCTAGCAGTCCTATCATTCGCCGACGCAATAGAAGTCGTGCCCCGAACGCTAGCAGAAAACGCAGGCCTAGACCCAATCGACATGATGACCGAACTAAAAGCCGCACACGACAAAGGCAAAAAATGGGCAGGGCTAGACGTATTCACAGGCAAAGTCGTCGACGCATGGGCACTAGGAATAATGGAACCGCTCAAAATAAAAACACAAGCAATAAAATCAGCCTCAGAAGTAGCAGAGCTAATACTAAGAATAGACGACGTAATAGCCGGCGGCAGCGGCAAAGAAAGAGAACCAATGGGCAGAATGCCCCCAGGAATGCCCCCCGGCATGATGTAAAAAAAAATTATTTTTTTTCTTTTTATCTGCCCTTTTTTATATAATTCCTATAATATCCGATAAAATTGCTTAGTAAAAATGAACTCTCAGCAATAATTCCCATTGGCGAGAAGATAATACCATTATAAATTACAAGTATAGACGTCCCCACCATCATTAATTTTCTCATTAATCTGTTATCTTTTTGAAAATTCCCCGTTATGAATACAACCAACCCAACATAAATTATCAAATCATATACTTCTTTATACGTAAAAAATAATGAAATTGTATTCAAAAATAAAAAGAGGAATAAGAATTTTTTATTGGTAGTAAAGTAACAGGTGATAAATCTTAAAACTGAAATGGAAACAATAACTCCTGCAGCAATTTTATTTAGTAAGAAATAATG
>JACQSW010000111.1 GCA_016211095.1 Candidatus Woesearchaeota archaeon
GCGATGACTCCCCTTTTTTTTATTAATACTACGCGGATTTTAAGCGAAATTCCTTCAACTTTTTTTCTACTTTTGGCTTCTTATTTTTTTATTGTTAAAAGAAACCTTTTTTTTGTTGGATTTTTTTCGGGGCTGGCTTTTCTTTTTAGGTTTCCGCAAGGGATATTCTTATTTGCTTTATTCTTCTTAATAGCTGTAACAAATTTTAGGCATATCCAAATTTTTTTTAAGGAAATTTTTGTTATTGGCGTTTCTTTCTTTTTAACAATACTGCCTTTTCTCTTGTTCAATGTTTGGATGTATACGCCGAAAGAACCTTTTTGGAAAGCAATGTTTTTGCCGTTCATTTTAGCTTCGACACAGCAACTTAACCCCTTTTATGCCATAAGCCCGCTTTGGCTTAACAGCTTTTTTTATCCAATTAGTTTTTTTAAAGAGAACTGGCTTTTTTTATTCATAATCCCCGCAATAATATTTTTTTTCAAATCAAAGGAGTACAGGAAGAAAGAGGTCGGGGTGATATTTTATGCCTTCACAGTTTTTCTCATTTACTTTACGTTAATCCCAAATAAGCAATTACGGTTTGCGTTATCATTTTTGCCTTTTGCTTCCGCTTTAGCTGCTTACGGTTTTTATCACACTTTCAGCAGGCTGTACGAGCATAAGAAGCTGCATATGTTTTGGCGCTTAGCGGTTCTGCTTATGGTAATATTTACAGTGTTCTTCTTATTTAATGATGGGAGGTACGGCTTAATTCTTTCTAAGTATGAAAAGAGCGAAATAACAGATTTTTATGGTTACTTTATCAAAAACCAATCCGATGCAGTGATATTTACAACAATTCCTTTTCCTATGGTTTATTCAGATAACAAATTTATCCCTATGTATTATGTTAACGAAGAATTTTATAGCCGATTGGTGGGTGAAGCGGGCGTCTTTGTTTACGCTTCTTACGCATTGCCTTGTTTGCCGCAAGATGCTGTCTTCTTAAAGAGAAAAAGCGATTTTTATTTGCAGTTGCAAAAAGATTTTCCAAAAAAAGCGGTTTCAAAATTTTTTTTTGGCGAGGAATATGCAATATTTTTTAGGTAAAAACTTGTTGATTTTCTGAAAATTTCCATATTTCTACATTTTTTTTATCATAAATCTTGGCCCACTTTCCGCTGTATTTAAGTATAAATATCAGGCCGTCTTCATCTTCGGTCCATAGTTCCCTTTTGAGGCGCTCATCCATCCATACATAAGTGATGTTGTATTTTTTTACGAGCTCGCGAGTTTCTTCTTCGTTCCTAGTTCGGAACAATCTCTCTGAATCGACGTAGCGTTCGTTTTGTTGTGGGGCGAATAAGAAGTTTTCGTCCATCACGTTTTTTTTGTGGGCGTAATTGATCCAGATTCCCCTGGAGTAGTGTGAAAAAACAACGCCCGCGGGCTGTTTTTTTAGGAAGTTTAACCCGCTTATCACTCCGTCTGAAGGTTGGGCTTCGTTAAGTTGGTTTATGTGGGATATTGCTGAGAAAATGAGCCCGCATATGAGAATGAGAATCATGAATTGTTTCATTGTTGCGCTTTCCCATTCCCTTTTTACCAAATCAATTATTCCGTAGGCGGCTAAGGCGCTTAAAAAGAAGTTGAGAAATAAAACGGTTTCTGTTCTGAACGCAGCGATTACGATTAGGGTTGCTGTTGAGAAGAATGCAAATCGGTTTTTGTATTTATTTTTCCATTCGCTGAATATCCCGGCTGCGCCTAGTAAGATGCTGAATATCCCTACGCCAAATACTCCGCCTAAATCTGAGATGAGGGTTTGGATCCTAAAATGGAGTCCCTCTTCTCTGCTTATGAAACTTAATGATTCAGGTGGCCCAGCCTTTGTTAAGGCGTAAGATGCTTGTGTTGCAGCAAAGAATGTTGTTAGCAGTAAGCCGTATAAAAATATTTTTTTCTTTTCAATTTTTTTGAACCGCATATAAAAGAAGAGGATAACAAAAAAGACGTAGCTGAATCCGATGTTGAAGAAAGGAATTATGCTGCTGACGAATAGAAATGCTGCTAAGTATATCTTTTTGTCTTGGGTGAATAAGTAAAATCCTAAAACTATTAAAAAAATTGGCAAAAAATATGTGTTAAGCGTTCCGAAAAGATAGATAAATGGAGGTGAAATGGACAGCGCGATTAATGATAAAAATTGCACATCTTTTGGCAGTTTTATGGTTATAAGAATTTTAGAGACTAATAAAAGTGTGAGAAGTCCTATGAGGATAGGTAGAAATTTGATTGTTTGCTGTGGCAAGATGGAAATAATTGCGGGTGTGCCGAAGTTGTATGCTGCAAATCTGCCGCCATAACTCAAACTGTCGAACAGGCTTAAATCGTTAGCGAATCTTAAAATAAAATACGCGTCTTTACCTGCGTACAGCCTGCTGCTCGCTCGGATTAGCATGGTTGTAGCTAGCACGGCGAAGCATATGAGGAATGGAATCGCCTTAACATACCACTTCGTAAATTTTGTCAGTTTCGGTTTCATATATCCTTTTGAAACAGTTTGTATCTTCTAAATACGCAGGTTTATTTAGGTTATAGCTTTTTTTTGTTTCTTGCGATAAATAAATGTAGTCTACTCCATTTCTGTGGAGTAAATTGATAGCTTTCGCTAATGATTGCGTTGTGAATATTTCGCTTACATCCGGATAGCGATTCGGGGCTAATAAGAAGGAAGTGTCTGCAACGTTTTTGCGTTCGGCTATTGCGCTGATTAAGTTGCCTTCTCCAACATCAGCAAGCACAACACTGATTTGGGGGGTGTTTTCCTTTATCCATAATAGGGCGTTTATTTTTTCTTGTGACGGCCCCTGCCCTATTATGCCTTTGGCAGAATAAAAACTTGGAATTATCAAGGTTAAAGCAATAAGGAGAATAAAGAGGTAGCTTAACGTTTTGCGATATTTTGAGATCTTAGTCATTTCCATATAATTGAACAGCTTTTCTAAACTTATAGCGGAGATTATGCATAAAACTAAGCCAAAAAACATAACGCCAATTTTGAAGTCAATTAGTTTGAGGGTGAGCAAAAAAAGGGTTACCAAACTCAGCGATCCTAGGAGGTAGGTGTTCTTGTTTTTTTCTTTGAATACCCCAAACACGAATCCTAATCCGCCAGCTATTAATGGGATGACGCCAGTTGTGTAAATTAGCTCTACCACGCTAACTTCCTTGAAATAGTTGGCAAGTAACTCTTTTGGGATGGCTTGCCATACCGCTGTTAATCCCATTGCGAGGAGGGCTTTTTTGTAGATTATCGCGTTGATGAGGAGTGTAATAAAAACGTAGAATATGATTGCTTCTTTTTCCAGTTTCTCGCTAGCGATGTTGTCAAGGCTCAACAGCACGGCGTATAGGATTAAGGCTAGGCTGAAAATAAAAGAGATTGGGTGGAGGATGGGCAAAATAAATGATAGGACTATGAAGGCGTTCAGATTTTTTTTAAGGTCTAAAAAACAATATATTGCATAAAAAAGCAGGGGAAGAGTTAATGCGTAGGCAGAAACTTGGTTTATTGTTTGGTTTATATATATTGGCAGGAAACCGGCCATCAGCGCGCTCACCAAAGCAACTTTTTTGTTATTGCTAATTCTTACAGCAATGCCGTATATTATGAATATCAAAGAGCTTAATAGCAGGGCGGGAACAATTTTGAAAGCTAAAGTTGATGAGGCTAGGTTGAAAATTGCTAGGAAGTAGTGGAATACGTGGGAGTCAACAATAGTCCTGCCACCGTAGCTTAAGGAATCATAAATTATGGGAACAAAATTGTGGGCGATATGCTCGGTGTGCCTTATGTGGTAGTATGATTTATCTGAGCTGAAATTCGGGGTTTGGAAAACAAAAAATATTCGAAGGGTTAATGCTAAGATAAATATTAGTATTAAGAGTTTGTGTTCACTCTTCATTGTTCACATTAATTTCTTTGGTTTGGTTCAAATTTTTTTGTTCTTCAGTTGTTGCGCCGACTTTTACTTCAACTTCGCTGAACTTGTTTTTTAGTTGGTCCTGCACCACATCGAAATAGTCGAAGAATTTTTGGGTTAGCTTTAACAGCCTTGTTCTCCCGCTCTTTTCTGATGTGACAAACTCTTGGTCTTTTAAGATTTTTATGTGGTCGTAGGCTTTGTTGCCGCGTATCTTTATGACTTCTGCCTGCAAGATGGGCTGTTTGTAAGCAATTATGGCCAAGGTTTCTTGTGTCGGCCCATCCAGTTCTGTGTTGTTTAGGAGTTGGCTTGTTAAATAGTTGTATTCTTTTTTTATGCTTAGCTTGAATTTATTATTTTCTTCATAAACTGTTAAGGCAGAATCTTTTGTTTCATATTCTTTTCTTAACTTTTCTAATGCTTCTTTCACGACCCCAATCGAGCCTATTTGGCATAGTTGGGCGATTTCTTCTGCGGCCATAAACCTGCCTGTTGTGAAGAGAATTGCTTCCACGCGTTTTTCGTAGTCTCCCATTTAGGGTTAATTCGTAGGAACCAGAAGTTTTTAATCTTTTTGCCAAGAAGCCCGCACCATTTTAGGGGGAGTATTCACATTATTAGGTTCATCAGTTCTTTGCCAATAATTCTTCCGATGCTTCCTTTTGCGCATTCTTCTTCAGAAAATTTTTTTGTCGAATCTTTGCCTTTGCCGTAAATGAGGAGGGGAACTGGAAGGTTTGAGTGGGCCATAATTTTGCAAGGCGTTGAGTGGTCAGCGGTTACGCAGATAGTGCAGTCTAGCCAGTCAGCTTTTTTTAGTAGTGGGCTTAAGAATTCTTTGTCAATTTTTTCTATGCTTTCTTTTTTTTCTTCGCATAAGCCGTCATGGCCGAAGATGTCTGGCCCTTTTATTTGCATATAAAGGTTGTCATACTTGTCCCAGTTGTTTAATACGGTTTTTAGGAGGCTTTTTTTTGGATCAATAATTTCCATGCCTGCGAGTTTACCAATCGCTTTTTCTACTGGCATTTCAGTTATTACGCCCCAGTTTCCCCCGCTTAGGGGTGTTAGGCTTGGCAGTTTGTTGCCTGCCCCCCTTGTTGCCATAGCGTTTATTTGTTCTCTCCCTTTTAGGGAGGTTTGGACTTCTTTTAGGTAGTTGTTTACTATTTCTGCTGTTAACTTTGCCCCATCTTCTAAGGATACACATTTTTCTATTTTGAGGCTTTTACCTTTGAGCGATTGGGCGGAAGTGACAAAGTTGTTAATTATTTTGTAGCCTGGATGGGTGTTGGTTATTCGGGGTGAAAGGCCGCCGGAGATTATTAAAACGCCCCTGTGGCCGATTGTTGGGACAAACTTAAGATTAGGCACCTTAATGTTTCTTAGCTTTCTTAAGGCGAGTTTTATTTCTAGGCGGCCGGGCCTTCCCGCATTGATACTTTTTATGAAACCAGCTTCATCTAAAGTTACGAAGTTGCTTCGCATCACCACATCTCCAGGTTCAAATGGGACTCCTGCGCCGTAAGCTTCTAACGGCCCCCTGCCTGTGTAAACTGAAAAGACGTTGTAGCCGAGTAGGGAAAGCATGGCTTGGTCTGACTCTGGGGCAACGTCCTGATTAATGGGGTACATTAAGCCAGTTTTGCCCATCTCTGCCAGCATATCCATAGCTGGCGTGTTTGCAGCTTCCAAGGGGCTTTGGTCATGCAGCCGATTATACCTGACATCCCCAACCCCATCCAACACTAAGATTAGACGCTTCATAACAACAATTTTTATAACTTTGAAGCTTATAAAATTTGCTTATAAAAAATGAAAATAAAAGAAAAACCCGAAGATTTCATAGTTAATGAGGTTAACAACTTAAAAATGGTAGTTGAAGGTCCTTATGTATATTTCTTGTTAAAAAAAACTGATTTGACCACAGAAGAAGCAGTTAGGGTATTGGCTAAAAAGTTTGGCATAAAAGAAAAAAATATTGGGGTAGCTGGCAACAAAGACAAAAAAGCAGTCACACAGCAATACATTTCAATAAAAACAAACCAAAAAATTAGCAAGTTCAAAATGCAAAATTTAGAATTAACCTTTTTGGGATTCGGGAAGGAGAGAATCTGCATGGGCGACTTATAAGGAAATGAGTTCAAAATAGTTGTTAGGGATTTAGAAAAAAAAGATGAAAAAAAAGTTAAATTTTTTCCCAATTATTTTGACGACCAACGATTCGGCATCGAAGGGACAAAC
>JACQSW010000113.1 GCA_016211095.1 Candidatus Woesearchaeota archaeon
CTTGAAGGCGTGATGATGAAAAACAAAGAATCAATCGTCACTGCAGTAAGGAAAAATAAAAAGATTGTTTTCCAAAAAATAAAAACAAATTCTTTGACGCAAAAAAAAATTTTTAGCATCCCAATAATTAGGGGAATTGTTGTTCTTTTCGAAACATTGATACTGGGCGTCAAGACACTAAATTATTCTGCAAGCCAAATCGCTGATGAAAGCCAAGAAAAATTGAAGTGGTGGCACATCGCCTTATCATTGGGTTTGGCAGTTGTTTTCGCGCTGGTAATCTTCAAACTCATCCCGTTAGCGATTGCGCAGCTGTTCAGCAAAAAAGTTTATGGCGGAAGATTAGCCTTTAACCTCGTAGAAGGCTTAAGCAAAATCATCATCCTTGTTGGTTACATTTACTCCATCTCTTTCCTTCACGATGTGAAAAGGATGTTCATGTACCACGGGGCCGAACACAAAGCGGTTAACTGTTATGAGAGCGGGAAAAAATTGACAGTAAAAAATGCTAAAAAGTTCTCCACAATCCATACGCGATGCGGGACAAGCTTCCTATTATTCGTTTTGCTGATAAGCATCATCTTCTATTATTTAATCCCTATGGATATCGGGTTCTTTTACAAATATGGCCTAAGAATTCTCCTGCTCCCCATTATTGCAGGCGTTTCATACGAGGCGTTGAAGCTTAGCTCAAAATACCCCTCTAACCCATTGTTAAAAGTTTTTATGACACCTGGTTTATTGCTACAAGGAATAACCACCAAGGAGCCAACCGAAAAACAATTAGAGGTTGCTTTGTTTGCTTTAAAAAAAGTAGTATAAATTTTTGGAGGGGCATAAGCTTTTTTTGTTTAAGAAGATTTTAGTTCAAAAGAATTGTTAATGCCGTGTTCAACTTGATTTTTTATTTTGTCTAAAACTACTTGATTTGGCGAGCAGACTCCACAGTTTACCATTCGACCATAATACCATGAGCCACCAAAAGATTCTCCTTCATAGGCTGTTATTTGGGTAATACACTTATCGGCATGAACAAGGGAATAGTCTCCTTTGAGGGTGTTAACTTTTAAATTGCAATTTTTAGCATATTCTAAAGTCCGCGCACCATTTATCATTTGCGCCAATAAAGAACAATCCTGGGTCGCTGCAAGCGTACCATCCCCATTAATTATCCCAATTTCTGCAAAACAATTTTTAGCAGCGTATAAAGTTCCATTGCCTTTAATGCGGTCTGCCGTTATAGAGCAACTGTTCGCGTCGGATAAATTTCCATTGCCATTAACCATTTTTGCATTTAAAGAAGAGTTTTGAGCAAACCATAAACTCAAAGCGATATCTACCTCTTCTGCAGTTAAAGTTAGGATACAATTGTTTGCCTTGTATAAACTCTGGTACCCAACGGTTTTGGACTTAATCTTAATCCTTTCATTTCTTTTGCCTTCTAAAAAAGCGCCGAAACAAGTAGCATTGATCTCATCAAATTCGAAAGTATTATGCCCTTGATAGTAGCTAACTTGTATCAAAGCAGAAAGTAAAACCCCAAAATAATGGTTGGGTACACAATCCAGTTTTTTCCCAATAAGGGTTTCGTTAAATTTTGTTATCATCTGCGGATGGATTTTGTAGCTTTGCAAAAAGGTTTGGCTTCCTAAAAAGTATGGCCTTAAAGAATAGTCCGTAGTTTCCCAAGAATTCTCTTTTTTTGTTTTGTCAAAATAATCCAACCAATCATTAATGATAGCTTCCTCGCTAGCAATTACCTGCAACTTTTTTTCTTCAGGAGGATTTTCTACTTGTGAAAAAACTTTTTCGAGTCCCATTTTTTAATATAAAAAATATTTGCTTCCCTTTTTTGTTCTTCCCTAATTTGAATGGCAACTTTTCGGTTTATTTTATCTTTTTTGCTGCAGAGTGCCTAAAACAAAAATGTTGTTTTCCCCACAGTCGACCATTCTTTGTAAATTTTCTAACGTTTGTTGATTTGGTGAGTATATTTGGCAATTCTTTAAGTGTAAACCAAAGGCATTTCCATGGTAATTTGTTATTTCTGCAACACAACCCTCAGCAGCCCAGAAGGGGTCGTCTCCAATTAGGGTTTCTGTTGTTAAAGAACAATTTGAAGCAGCATATAATATAAAGTCTCCTTGTATTTTTTCTGCTGTTAAAGAGCAGCCAGTAGCGTTTTCTAATGTATCATCCCCATTGATTACTTTGGCAGTTAAAGAGCAATTCTCAGCCGAGTTGAAGGTGTTGTATCCGCTAATTTTTCCTGCCCTAATTTTTATTGGGTTGCCTTTTGCACCTTTCAAATACCCTCCAAAAATGCCGGCGTTTATTGTTCCAAAATCGAAATTGTTGAAGCCTTGGTTGTAGCTGGTTTGGACTAGTGCAGAGAGAAAAATTCCAAAAGACTCTTTTTTGTTGCCGTGAACATTTTTTATTTTCTTGTTAAAATTGTTTATTCGGGCGGGTTTTATTTCAAAACTTTTCAAATAATCTAAATTGTCGTTAAAAGTTTCTCTCCAAACATTCATTTTTAATGGAATTTGGGACAGGCGGCATTTCCACTCGTCAAATATAATTCCCTCACTAGAAACAACCTCCAACTTTCTTTCTCCAAAAGGCTGTTCTGCTTGTGAAAAAACTTTCTCTAATCCCATTGTCGCTATAATTTTAGAGTTTATGAGCAGTATTTAATTGTTGCTTTTCGGCCACGCGTCATCGCGACAAATGCGCGTAGGATTTATAAATGGGGATTGTTAATTAAGATTGTAAAATGCTTCAGAAGCTCATTCAATTGGTGAAACAAAAAAGGGTCACACTCTGCACCCACTGGGATACAGATGGCGTCACCTCAGCTGCGCTCATTTATCACCTAATCAAAAATGATGCTAAACAGGTAAATACTGTTACTAAGGGCAAAAAATTCTTAATTGAGCCTGAAGATGTTAAACAAGAAACTGATGTGATAATCTGCACAGATATTCAGCCCTCAAAAAACCTGAAAGATTTGAAGAAAAAAATAGTTTACATTGATCATCACCCGACAACTGAAAAAGGTTTTGATTTAACCATTTATGATGAAACTGCCCAATCGACAACGCTGGTGGTTTTTGAAAAAATAATGGGGAACACAACAAAAAATCCTTATTACCTCTTCCTAACCCTCCTCGGCTTTTTTGGGGATGGGGGGGACAGGGAGAACATACCTGCAGAGCTTCATGTTTTATCCAATCAGCTTATTCCGGAGTTGATGCAGAAGCGGGACAGTTTTTACAACAATAAAGGCTACTATTACGAGATTGAAAGGTACGTTTCGCTGTTAAATCTTGGAAAGAGGGTGTTCTGGTCTGGTGATATACCGTTAGAGCTATTGAAAAGCTTGGAAAGCTACGAACCTATCATTTATAATTTGCATCCATTAACTCAGGAGCTTTACAAATACAAATCAGAGATGAGGGAAATTTATGAACAAGAAATAGAGTTGAAAGAATTAAGTGGGATAAATTATTGCATAATTTCTAATGAAAGGAATGTTCAAGGGGTTTTGGCCGCTAAGCACATCAACGATAAGCCCATAATGGTTTTGAACGAGAAAGAGGGGGAAATAATTGGCAGCTTCAGGGTTCCTGAAGCATCTGACTTTGACGCTGGAGAATTCTTAAACAAGTTTAACAACAAGATAAACGGTTTCCTGGGCGGAGGCCACTGCAAGGCTGGGGGCTTCACGATGCCAAAAGAAGCTTTGAAAGATTTTTTTGAACTGCTAAAAAAAGAATGAGTTCACTTACCGTAATATTCTTTTAATACATTGTCCATTAGTTGGGCCATCTTTTTCGGCTTAGCATACCCTACTTGTTTTTCTAAGCTTCCCCCTTCGGTGTTAATGAAGACTATTGTTGGCAGGAATTCTAGGCCATATTTTTGGGATACACCTATATTTTCTTTTTTGTCAGTGTCAATTTTTAGGTTGATGAAACTTCTTGACAGGTTTACAACTTCTTCATTTCTGAAGGTGATTGAGTCTAGGGCGTTGCATGCCGGGCACCACTCGGCGTAAAATTCAGCCATTATCGGCTTGTTCTTTTCTTTTGAGAGCTTTAACGCCTCATCGTATGATGTTACCCATTCTATGCTTTGCGATTCTTCGACAACAGAATTAACAATTGTCGTTTGGTCGTAGTTGTTATTGTGTGCACTCAAAAACATCGGCGTTGCAAGGCTCAACGATAAAATGGCAACAAGCTTTTTTCTCATTTTTAGTCCTCCACTATTAAGTTTTTTAAGCCCACAAGGACTGCCAAGACAACCAGCACCCCGATTAGGCCCAGGAAAACAACTTTTAAGTCGTAATCCTCGCTTAAAATTATTTTATCCGCATTGACGGTTATTTCCTCGTCTCTTACTAGCTCACCTTTTTCGTTTTTTATTTGAACATGGAATTGGTGTTGCCCGCTTTCTTTTGGGAGAACAATTATTTGTATTTCTTCTGCATTTCCGGGCGTGACAGTTATCGTTGTTAAGCTTAGTGAAATGTTTCCCCAATCGCCTTTTTTTGAAGCGTTTACGGTGTATGTTTTTGCAATATCACCTATGTTTGTGATTAGGATTTTGTATTGCCCTTGTTGCCCCTGCTCAACTTTCTTGTTCTGCTCAATGCTTATCAGTGAGGGATCAATTATTTTTGTCTGCGTTTCCAACTCATTTTTTATGAGGATCATCTTTTTTTCTTCAACATAACTGTAGCCCTTGTTGTATTCCACCCGCGTAATTAGTTCGTAGCTGCCTGATGGTGCGTCTTCATAAATTTTTAGTGCGGCATAGTTTGTTGTTGCAGAATCTTTTTTTGAGTCTGTATCCCTTGAGGGTAGCTCGTCAAGGTATTCTCTGGCTGATATTCCTAGTTTTGGTATGCTGACCAAAATTTTTATGTCTTCCTCGTCAACCTTGCCGGCGTTTTCCAGCCTTAGCTGCACGAAGAGGTTTTTTCCTGCCTCAACTATGTTGCCCGGCCTAAAGATGACATCGGTTATTTTTATTGAGTGCCTTTTTTCTTCTGCGAATAGCTTGAAGGTTTTCTCTATTTTGTCTGTTTTATCGTAAGCCCTTATGAAAAGGGTGTAGTTTCTGTCGCCAAGTATGAGGTCAGAAGGTATGTTGAGTTCAAGCGTTTCTTTGTAAACAACATTTTTTTCTATATCAAACATTTCTGTGGCATTTCGGATCTGGTAGTATTCGTAGCCGCCAATCCAAGCTTCCACTTTTAGGTCTCTAGATTTAGAGCTGTTACCCTTAATCCAAACCTCTATAGGCAGGGTTTTTCCTGTTTCTATCCTCACCTTTTCTTCAGTTGCTTCTATGCCGTCAACCAAAACTTTTTGCAGGAAGAAAGGCAAAGATGGCAAGTTTGCCAGCGTTTCATTAACAAAAGTCTCATTAAAGTCTGTTTCATTTTGCGCAGCCGCCAGCTGAATCATTAATATGGCTGCTGCTAGGATTATTGGAAAAAGCTTCATCTTTCTTGTCGCTACTCAAAAATTACGCGTAGTTTTTAAATGTTTTGGCAGTTTTTAGAGGAGAACGTTAAGTTAAACAAATTTCTGCGAAAGCTATATAAATATCTAAGCGAATTTTTTAGTTTATGGAAGGCAAAGTAAGCTTCTACAACCTACACCCAGGAATCAATGGTGAATTTACCTCGATACCGCAGCCCATTAGGCAAATAGTTGGTGAACTTAATGGCAAGGAAATGCTGCTAGAAGATGCAGTGGAAAAACTTTGTTTAGAAGTTAAAAAAATACGGGGAAAAATAATCATATCAGAAAAAGAAAAATATCTTGGGCTCGAATTCAAAAAGGGAGACTGGCAACACTTCTACAAGCTCTTATTTTACAAATGATATTCTCAAAAAAAGGGGAGTATCCTTAATTGCTATTGAGGTATATTATTAACTTAATAGTGGTTACAAATAGAAAAATTTATTAAGGCTGATTTGCCCCATATACCTATGAATTTCATCAAAAGAATCGGCAAATTAGCGGCATCCTTTATCGGAGCTGGAAGCATGCTTTTGAATGGTTGCAACAGTTATCAGCCTCCAACACCAAATCCCAACACAGAAGTTATTGACGCATTCCCAGTTTCTAAAAAAGAAGCTATGCAAAAAGAATTAACCAACAAAAAATTAGCACTTGCCATCATTACAAATAACGACGATAATAACGCAACAGAAGGAATAGAAGAAATGTTTATGGCAGACTTTTCAGACTTGCCAAATTACCAACTCTATACCGCAAGAGCGGACAATCTTGAAGAATTTTTTAATAACCTTAGAGACTACTCAGCTATCAAACCTATTGACGCACTAATCTTAGCGTATCACGGCAGCCAAAACGGGATAGAGATCAATTTTGGAAAAAGCATCAATATTTTTAACGCTAAAAAACTTTTCCAAAATTATTCATCGGTTTTTTCAAACGACGCAATCATTCTTTTATACTCCTGCTCTTCTGGAAAAGGAGACAGAAATATTGCCACAAGCCTAGCTGAGGTTTTGGATAGGGATGTTGTAGCGCCAAAATTCACCCTTATTCCAGAAACAGGCTTAAAACAAAACGAAAGAGTGGGCGAATTTGCCCCTGACGAAACAGGAAGAGCCTCTTTTGATTACAACAATTTCAGGACTTATGAAAAAATTGATTTTAAAGGACGAAGATATCTTGGCCCATTAGCTACATTCTCTTACGAAAATGCCAAAGGTTAAAAGATTAACGGCAAAAATGGGAAACAATATTTCCTTTTCATAGACAAAAAATAATTCTACCAAATTTTAAGGGGTAGCTGAACAGTTACATCCTTAGCAAATATTTTTAAATAAGTTATACCCCCATATAAATTATAATAAAATTAAAAAGACAAATGAGGGTGGTAAAATGCAATTGTGGAAAACTTTATTGATAATAGTGGGGGTAATAGCCCTGTTTATTATTTTCTTGTATAATAGCCTTATTAGATTGAGGAATCAGGTAAAGAACTCCTGGTCGCAGATTGATGTGCAGATGAAGAGAAGGAATGACTTGATTCCGAACTTGGTAGAGACAGTAAAAGGCTACATGAAGCACGAGAAGACCGTTCTGGAGAATGTTACAAAGGCGAGGGCAGCCATGATGAAAGCCCAAACCTTCGAGGGCAAGGCAAAGGCGTCAAACATGATATCTGATGCTCTCAAATCATTGTTTGCAGTTTCTGAAAACTATCCCCAGCTGAAGGCGAATGAGAACTTCATGCAACTCCAGGAAGAATTGACTGGCACAGAAAACAAAATAGCATATGCAAGGCAGTATTACAACGACATCGTCATGGCATTCAACACAAAGATAGAGACCTTCCCAAACAATATCTTTGCAAACATGCTCAGCTTCAAGCAAGAGAGCTTATTCCAGGCAACTGAAGCAGAGCGGAAGAATGTAAAGGTGCAGTTTTAACCTATTCCTTTTTAATTTTTTATCAGTGTGCTAAAATGAGACTAATGTTTAACGAAGTGAGGAATAACAAGGTAAAGTCAGTATTTTTAGTTTCATTTTTTATTGTATTGATAGGAGTTTTAGGCGCAGTATTCGGCATTGTCTATAACAACCTTTATTTTGGCATTGTTCTGGCAATAGTTGTTTCTATTATTTATTCTTTGATAGGCTATTATTCTGGCGGTTCAATGATACTGAAAATGTCGGGCGCCAGAGAGGTAACAAAAAAAGAATACCCACATCTCTTCCATACAATCGAGGGCTTGACCATCGCTGCAGGCATACCCACACCAAAAGCCTATGTGATTGAGGATTCTGCAATGAATGCATTCGCGACAGGTAGAAGCCCAAAGCACGCTTCCATTACAGTGACGACTGGCCTACTGAAAACCATGAACCGGCAGGAGCTTGAAGGAGTGATAGCTCATGAAATGTCCCACATAAAAAATTACGACATAAGGTTCATGATGCTGACTGCTGTTCTCGTTGGGATTGTTACCCTACTAAGCGATTTTCTTCTTAGGTCATTTTTGTGGGGGGGCCATAGAGACAGAAAAGGGGGAGGGAATCTTACTATAATCCTTATTGTTGCAGGCCTTCTTCTGGCCATACTCTCCCCAATAATTGGGGAGCTAATAAAATTAGCCATCAACAGAAAAAGGGAATATATGGCAGATGCAAGCGGAGCAATATTAACAAGATACCCGCCAGGCCTCGCAAACGCCCTAAAGAAGATCTCAAAAGACCCTGACCCTTTGGTTGACAAGGCAAACAAAGCAACTGCACACTTATTTATCTCTACGCCGTTCAGGAACAGCAAGGGTTTTGTTGCTGGCCTATTCGCAACACATCCGCCAATTGAAGAAAGGATTAAGAGATTAGGGGAAATGTGAAAATGCCATTTCGACTAAATTGCTATTTTCAATTGGGTATAACGACTGTTATTATCTCGTACAAAGGAACTAGTAGCATTAAGAATAAAAAGCTGCCAATTATTATTGTTTCTTAATATCCGCCAAGAGGAAAACTATTGCTATAGCCACCCAAAACGCAACTTTTAACCAATTTCTTGTTTGAAAGGCCTCCAACATAGCTACTCCAAAAAATAGTACAAAAATAATGAAGTTTGTGCCGATTTTTAGGATTCTCATAATATTTATTGCAAATTCAAAAGATACTCCCAGGTTTATAAATTTTCTGCGGCAAAGTTCAAAAACAAAGTTTTTGAAAAAAATCTCATGAAGAATTCTATGGGCGCATAAAAGTTTTTCAGCAATAAAATGAAAAAGAAGGCAGACAATGGTTTAACAAAAAAATTGAAAAATATTACCATAAGCTTATGAAAGAACGAAAGAAAGAGCTTTCTAATTGACGTCCTCCCCGCCCTGAAGGATTGCCCTTCGGGCAACCTGCTCCGCTTCGCTTCGCAGGCGGGGATTCCGACTTAGGCTTTGGCGTGGTGCTCCTCTAAATACTGTTCGCTTTTTCTACAGTAATATGGCCTACTGAAGCCATAAACTTTCCCTGACTCCACAAGTGCCATTTACTGTAACGTTTTCTGAAGTTCGGTACCAGCTGGAACATCAACTTGGAAGTCAAGCCTTTCAACAAGTGCAAGGCTTTTGATGGTGCCATCGTCAACGGGATTGACACAATAACATGGACGTGATCAGCATCCACTTCCAAATTAATAATTTCCATACGATGTCTCTTCGCTGCTTCACATATCGCGATAAGGCAAAGGTTTTTTATATCTTCCCTGCCTAACATCTTATAGCGATACTTAGTACACCATTCAAAATGCCAAGTACTCCAACCGACGGAGTGGGCATGGGTGTTTTGCTGGTAAACTGTCATGGTCTCACCTCCTTCAAGGAGGCACCACTTTACCAGCAAAAAAAGAAACAATAGGGCAATAAAAAAGCTTACAATCACGCCATTCATCCCGCACCTTAAAAAGGTGGGGATTTCTGGCTAACTATCTTAAAATATCTGTTTAAAGGCGATCCAAGGTTCCAGTGAGTCGCTAAATACGCCCCCGACTCGGGTTTCGGATTGAAGTAGTCATCATTGTTGCAGTCGTAGTGGAACACAAAATTTGACTCTTTGCAGGCATCACCAAATACTGCGCCTAGCTTGTCTGATTTGCACATTACGTCATTCCCTCCTTCTTGTGCAGGGGGCTCGTCATTGCAATGGCCTGCCTCGCCTATCTCATCTTTATTTGAGTGCGGCGCACTTAATTGTACTGCCCCTAAAGTATGGCTGTACTCATGAAGCAATATTATCGGAGCAAGAAAATCAATCTGTGTGTTATAGCGTTGAGCAGTATCAGCGACTCCGCCGCCATATATGATAGAATAATCAGGTCCTGAGTTATAGAGGTTATCTTCAGAAAGCCTGTCATCTACACCCCGGTTTACAAATTGTCCGCTGCACTTGGCCTTACCGCCCTCGCAGCCATCAGAATCGCCGTCATAGTAAATTATGTATTTTGTCTTCTTATCATCATATCCTAGAGCTTTCATGCTTGTAACAATGGCAACTGTAGTTTTTCCATCATGGGTATTATACGCTGCTTCTGATTTTTGCAGCAAAACATTGAGTACGATTATTTCGCCATCGGTGCAAGCTATTTTGATGTCAGTTGTCATGCCGAATTTTTCTGCTTCATTATTAACTATTCCGTTTGCATTAGCCATCCATCCTCTTAATGTCTGCGATATTTCTTGATATCGGTCTTTTCTATCAAATGGTCGAGCATAAACTAATCGGGTGCTGTATTCATTGTTTGGGTCTACGCATGCTGGCGCCCGTGTATGGAATAAAAAATCAGCTGGTGATTTAGGGAAACTCGCAATAGAAGGCGATATGTTTATTGGTATATACGAATCTGTTTTTTTAGTCCTATTTTTTTCGTATTCACATAATCTTCTGCATTCAGGCGTTTGGGCGTCTAAGCAGTCAGGCGGCCATGTTACTTCCCTTCCAGCTTTCCAATCCTCACATATCCGCTTTCCATAAGGGTCTTTTATCAAAGAACACGATGGCGGCCAACAGCCGAAATCTTCTTCTATCAGATTAGTAGCAGTTTTTCTAAACTTATTATACTGAATTAAGACCACATATCCAATAATC
>JACQSW010000114.1 GCA_016211095.1 Candidatus Woesearchaeota archaeon
TTCTAAATCATTAGAATCTGCCCCTATAAGTTTATTATCCTCAAAATTTATATAAAGAATATTTTCTCTTGGCACACCTTTTTTTGTAAGTTCTTCAATTATCTGAAAACAAACAAATGTCTTTCCTGCTCTTCTAGGACCAGATATGGTAATTATAAAATCTGATTCTAGACGTATATTATGGCCCCTACTAAAAAGAGCAGGAATTTTAAATTCCTTCCAATTTATTATAATCTCTTTGTGATTCATATTTTATATAGAACAAATAGTTCTTATTTCGTATTTTACATAATACGTTATAATTTATAAACTTTTCCTATAGCTGAACTTTTGCGTTTTTGGTTTTTTGTTAGTGTAGCATTCTTTAATATTTTGAAGTCTTAGCCTTTTTATGGTTTTTTGATTGCGGTGACTGCCAACCTTGATATTAATATTGCCAATTTTCTCAACCTTTATTCCCATTGCAAGAAGCAAGATTTCTACTGGAGGGCTTTAAAACATGCCTATAGGCTCTAAAAGCACAAAAGTTTCCATGTGCTCAATAGGAAAGAATTTTTCACGTTTTGAAAATCAAGACAGAACTTGACAGTCACTGATTGCGAGACAGCCTGTTTAGTGTGGAGGATGTCACCACAGAAAGCCTTAAATATAAGTAATTACTATATAATAGTAACAAATTAGGTATTTTGATATGAAACTAAAGACAATATTTTACGGATTCCTGGACCTATTAGCAGTAACCAGTCTGGCTTATGTAATCCACTCTAAGACAGATTGGGACAAAAACCGGTACAATATAATTGAAACTGTAAAACCAACAATCGCAACAACAGTAAAAAAAGAAAGGCCAAAATCTGGCTACGCAATCTTAATCACGGGAAGCGGCGATATACCGCAAGACAGCATAACTACTGCCTATGATGCCTTACACTCCTTAGGTTACACAAAAGAGAAAATAGTGGTTTTTGTGCCGAAAAGCAAAAAGGAAAAGTCAAATATTGCCGATTTCGTCACAGAAAAATCAGTAATCGAACAAGAATTCAAAGAAATAGCCAACAAAATAACCAACGATGAAGACTTTGTATTTGTTTACAATGGCCATTCAGATGGAGAAGAATTACAAATTGATGGACAAAATATCACTGCAGATGGCTTAGAAAAACTTTTGTCCGTTATCAAAGCAGGCAGAAAAATTTTAGTATTTGACACATGCCATTCTGGCGCATTCTCGGAAAAATACGGAAAAGACAACATAATAGCAATCTCCACTTCAAAAAAAAATAAATCATCTTCCAAAAGCTCAAAATTTTTAGAACTTCTCTTTTCGGCGCTAAAAGATAATACCATAGCAGACAAAAATAATGATGGAAAAACTTCTCTAGAAGAAGCTTTTGTTTACGCTGCAGAAAACGGCTCAATGCAAAAAGGTTTCTTCAGCTTATTTAGGCAAGTTCCAAACCTCCAATACCAAAAAATCAACCCAAACGAGGTATACTTGAAATAAATCTGTGCACAAACCCCCAAAAAATATGGAACCAAAAATGAACCCCAACACATTCCCGCCACAAAAGCCGAAACAATTAGTCATCGGCTGCTTAGAGATGCTAACACAAACAGGAGAATACTTCGGTTGCCAACAAGAAGGGCTCGTTGACACCATCGCAAACTCAATTAATGATCACTCTCTTGATATCTTTCTTGCCCCCGAATGGCTATTCCTGCCTAAAAACAGAATATACTCAACACAAGAAAAAGAAGGCTTAACAAGCGAATTAGCTGAAAAAACAAGCAAAACAAATTCCTTAATACTGCCTGGAACTTTTATGTGGGAAATAAATGGGAAGGTTGTTAATTCAACTCCAATAATAACCCACGGCAGGCTAATCAGAGAGTATACTAAACGTTTTGATGGCGGGACAGAGGATATAGCGAGGCAGTATGGTTTTAGAAAAGTGCAATACGGCAAAAAATACGGAACAGCTTTCAGATGGAACAACCTCAATATTGGCATAGAAATTTGCCTTGATCACGCATCAGGGTGCTTAACAATTAACCCATCGATAAACGACTTAGATTTGCAAATCGTGCTTTCTTGTGGAATGAGCTTATGCAACAATCAGTTAACGAAGCTAAAAACTGAAGGTTACGGAATATTATGTGATGGCTTCTTTCCTGAGTCTGCTGTCAAGAAAAAAATGACAAAAGATGTTTATACCCAACAGGCGCCAGCAGAAAAAATACCCCTACAAAACGGAACGCAGCTCAGCCTCTACGAGTTAGAGGTCTAAAACAAAATGGCATTACACGACGTTTTTGGAACACTAGAAAAACCTGTAGAAGAAAAAAAGTTAGAGGTAGTTGTTAGTGAGGAAGCTGTTCTTGACGAATTACTAGCTTATTTTGAACAAAACAAATATGAAGGATGGAAGGGAACGTTTCAAGAATGCAACGATTATTTGGATAGCTGCCTTCAATATCTGCAAACTTTTAAAGTTACACCAAAAATTGTTTCATCTTTCTACAAAAAATTTGGAAAAGCCAAAGAGGGTAGTGAGGCTTTAGGGGTCTACCTATCAGCAATGATACAAACCAGCTACGATCAAGGATTTAACAATTTCGAATTCGGAAAAATCCATGCTCATTGTTTCGGTAGTTTTCTTCAAGGACAAAAAGGTCGCCAAATTCAAATCAAAGTTGGAACTATCAAGGGCCCATTTGCTTTAGTGTATGCTAAGTATTGTTCTTTAGATGTAGAAACAATCATCGGCGTCCAGTCATTATCGAATGCAGAGAATTGTGTTGCAGAAATAACAAACTACACAGGGGACTTATTTGGTTCGTGTATGGAGAATTGCAAAGTCTACTTGCCAAATCCAGAAACTTTCCTAAGATTAAGCGAGCAAGCTAACGGCGAGAACAACCATTTCTTCTTAGGCAAGATAACTGATAAAAGCGAGGGGGCGGAAAAATGAGTGTTTTAAAAGAATTCGCCAAACACCTAATATTTTTTACCTTAATAGATCACTTCAAAAAAAACAAAGAAACAGGAACAGAAGAGAAGCTAAAAAGGTCGAACAAGTACGCGCTAGGCTGCGGCTGCCTAACCTTAACAGCAGGAATAGCAGCAACTGCAATAGCGGGGGCATACCTCCTCAATAAAGCAGCAAGCTACCTAACCAACTTCGAAATACAACAAGCAAACCCAACACAAATAACACAACCAACCCAGCCAAAAAACGACTACCAAAAAATGCTCGAACAAGCACTAAAGATAGCAGACCAAAACCGCCAATACGGAAACCAAAACGGAAAACTAAGGGAAAAAAAGGAACTTGAAGGCATATGCCAAGAAACAAAAACCAACTGCTCAAAAAAAATCGAAATACCCTACTCAAAACTAGAACAATACGTGGAGAAAGACAAAAAATAAAATGAGACTAAACGACGTATTCGAACAACCAGAAAAACCTACACAAGAAAAGAAGCTTGAAGTTGTTGCTAGTGCGGAATCCCTTAAGGATAAGCGTATAGCTGACCTTATTGCTTTGGGAAAAACGTTCTACAGCGACAAAAGAGATAGGGAGGGCAGGTGTGTTGGTATGCCTGATGCTCTTCGGCAAGCCTTAACTTATGCGGGACCTGAAGGGGTCATTGCTTCTATGCCTGAACTGATAGCATCAAAATGCTTAGCGGGTTACGACCACGAGTTTTGGAATCATTGGTATACTACCCTTTCTGAGGAGGATATCGGCATTGACAAAAAAGGCTTGCACGTAAAGAAGGATAAGCCTGTTTTGGTTGTGTTGCACGGCGGCGGAATACTAACCCCAAA
>JACQSW010000115.1 GCA_016211095.1 Candidatus Woesearchaeota archaeon
AATTGCTGTTTTTCCTGTTAACCAAATATTTCGCTAAGCCCCCCCGTATTCATTAAAGGCAAAAAATTATAAACCTAAACTTAACTTTCCTAATTTGTAATAAAAAAATGAGGTTTGTACATTTAGCGGACTGCCACATTGGGGGATGGCAGGACCCAAAACTAAAAGAGTTAGGCATTTCTGCCTTCAAAGAGGCTGTAGCTAGATGTATAGGCAAAAAAGTTGATTTCGTGCTGATAAGCGGAGACCTCTTCGACTCAGCGATTCCACAAATTGAACTGATAAAAGAAGTTGCTGCAAGCCTTAACAAATTAAAAAAAGAGGGCATTCCCGTTTACATAATCCCGGGCTCACACGATTTCTCGCCGTCGGGAAAAACAATGCTTGAAGTTCTGGAAAAAGCAGAGCTATGCACCAACGTCGTCAAATACGGGGGTGAAAACACCTTAAGCTTTACGCTTGACAAAACGACCGGCGCAAAAATAACTGGCTTGCTAGGGAAGAAAGGGGGGCTGGAAAAAGCAGATTATGCCACCCTTGACAAAAAAAATTTGGAAGAAGAGCAGGGATTCAAAATATTCATGTTCCACACCGCCCTCGAAGAATTCAAGCCAAAAAACATGGAAGATATGGAAGCGCAATCCGTTGCCAGCCTGCCAAAAAACTTTGATTATTACGCGGGCGGCCACGTCCATTACATCTTCCACAAAAAAGAAGGCAATAGCCTATTAACTTTTCCTGGGGCATTATTCCCTAACAACTTCAAAGAGCTGGAAGAGTTTAAGCACGGCGGATTCTACTTGGTGGACGATAAGCTAAACTTTTCTTATGAACCCGTCAAAACAAAAGACGTTATTTCTTTAACTTTCGACGCTGAAAACAAAACGCCGCATCAGGTAGAGGAAGATATCAAAAAAGAATTGGAAATAAATGAGACAAAAGACAAGATTGTAACCCTAAGGATAGACGGGGCATTAAGCTCAGGAAACCCCTCAGATATCAATTTCAAAAAGATATTCGAACAGCTAAAAGATGCTTATTTCGTGATGAAAAACACGAACAAATTGTCTGTCAAAAAATTTGTGGAAAAAGAAGTTGAGGGAACAAACGTAGAAGAGGTAGAAAAAAACATCTTGCAAGAACACCTTAAAGTGGCAGGCACAAAATTATTGGCTGCTGATAAAGAAAAGCTTGTTCTTGAACTGATGGCAACGCTTGATAAAGAAAAAGGTGAGGGAGAAAAAACTGCTGACTTCGAAAAAAGGATAATATCCGAAGCCTTTGAAGTGCTAAAAATAAGGATAAAATGAAGCTGAAAAAATTAAAGCTAAAAAATGTAAGGAGCTACACTGAGGGGGAGATAAATTTTCCTGAAGGCTCAGTCCTTTTGTCAGGCAGCGTTGGCTCAGGAAAATCAACAATACTCTTAGCAATAGACTTCGCATTATTTGGTTTGCAGCGCGGGGAACTCTCAGGAAACGCCCTATTAAGAAACGGTGAAAGCGAAGGCTCAGTAGAGCTGCACTTCGAAATTGCCAACAAGCAAGCCATAATAAAGCGTTGCCTAAAAAGAAGCGAAAAGGGCGTCAGCCAAGACTCCGGCTGGATTATGATTGACAATAAAAAAAGCGAAGCCACACCACAAGAGTTGAAACAAAGGATATTAGAGTTGTTCAATTACCCCCAAAATCTCTTAACAAAAAATAAGTCGTTAATCTTTAGGTACACAGTTTACACCCCCCAGGAAGAGATGAAGCAGATTCTTGTCGGCGACAAAGAGGCCCGGCTTGAAACCTTGAGAAAAGTTTTTGGCATAGACAAATACAAGCGCATCGTGGAAAACGCAAAAATCGCCATGTCGAGAATTAAGGATGAGAAGCGGCATTTGGCTGGGGCGATTGAGGACTTGGGGGAAAAAGAGGAGCTTAAGCTTGAAAAGGAAAAAAGCCTAAAAAATCTTAACGATGAACTAAACAGGCTGCTGCCTAACATCCAAACAATAAATGGGGCAGTGAAAAATAAGAAGCTGAATGTTGATGCTTTTGAAGAAAAAATTGGGGAAGCCAGGGAGCTTAACAAGAAATTAGCTTTGCTGGATTTGGAGTTGAAACATAAGATTAGCTCTGGAAAAAAGGCAAGTGAAGAAATAGGAAGAATCAGCGCACAAATTGTGGCGTTAGAAAAAATCAAGCTGGATGACGAAAAAGGCTTAAAAGAGGAGTTGAAGAGTGCGGAGGAAAAGAAAAAAATTTTAGAAAGCGAAGCTAAAAGATTAGACTCAAAAATTCGTGAATTTGAAACAAAAAAAGGGCAATGCGACGCCCTAATAAGGCAAATTGGGGGCTTAAGCACATGCCCAACCTGCTTCCAAGACGTTTCAGACCATTACAAAAACAGAATCAAAGAGAACGAAGCCAAAAAAATTGGGGAATTCTCGCCAAAGCTTGAAGAGCTTAACAAAGAAAAAGAAAAAATTTTGGCTGATGTCTCTATCGTTGAAGGAAAATTAGAAGAATTGAGGGAAAATTTGAGAAGGGTTGGGATAGAAAAAGCAAGGCTAGAAGGCTTGGAAGAGAAAAGGGAAAGGAGAAACCTATTGGAAGAGGAGCAAAAAGCCTTGAAAAAAGAGATTGCCAACATCAACATGGAAAGGGATAGCCTGTTTGGCCTTATTTCTAAGCATAGCGATGTTGAAGAATTAGCAAACAAAGCGAAAGCCGAGCTGGAGGGTGCTTTAGCTGAACAAAGAAAAGTTGAACTAGAAAAAGCTAAGATTGAAACTAACATCAAACTTGTAAAAGAAATGATCAGCTTAGCAGAGAAAGAAATAGCCTCAAAATTAGCGCACAAAAATACTCTTATAAGCCTGAACACAGTGCACAGCTGGCTGGATGAGCAATTCCTAAACATGATGGGAAGCATGGAGAGAAAAGTTATGGCAAAGATTCATTCGGATTTCAATGCAATATTCTCCAAATGGTTCAACATGCTGATAGACAACGAAACCCTCACGGTTAACCTCAATTCCGAGTTTAGCCCGCTTATTGAGCAGAACGGTTACGACATGGACTACGAATTTTTGAGCGGCGGAGAAAGAACCGCCGTTGCCCTCGCTTACAGGCTAGCATTAAACCAAACAATCAATAGGCTGATGAGCACAATAAAGACGGACGGCTTGCTCATTTTAGACGAGCCCACAGACGGCTTTTCTTCTGAACAGCTGGACAGGATGAAGCCCCTCCTTAAAGAGCTGGAGCTTGAGCAGGTAATTGTTGTCAGCCATGAAAGCAAGATAGAGAGCTTTGTCGATAACGTTCTAAGATTCTCTAAGAATGAGCACATAAGCCGGATTTGTTAACATAGTTTTTTTAGTTTCGTTTTTATTTCTTCCTCGGTTGGGAGTTGGGTTTTGTATTCTGCTACAAAGATTTCTTGCCGCAACTTTCCCAAGGCGTAATGGACTTCTTCCTCATTTTTTTCCCTGCAAATGATTAGGCCGATTGGTTCCCTTTCACCTTCAACTTTGTCATGCTCCCTTATGTAGGTTAAGTATTGGTTCATTTGGGCAACAAACTCTCTCCGAAAATTTCCAATTTTAAGCTCAACAAGGACGATACACTTGAGCAGGCGGTGGTAAAAAACGAGGTCTATCTTGCGGTATTGCCCCGCAATCAGAATCTTCACTTGGCTGCCCATAAAAGCAAATCCGTTGCCGAACTCAAGCAATGCCCTCCCTACATTTCCCAAGACAGCTTTTTCTAACTCCCTTTCAGAATGATTTTTTTCCAGCTCCAAAAAATCCCAGTCGTAGCTTTCCTTAAAAACATCCTCAGGCGAAGGCAACTGCTTCGGCAACTGAACAGCTACTTCGCCACTTTTTCTTGCTCTTTCAAATTCTTTTTTTCTTATTCTTTTTTCTAGCTCCCTTGTGCTCCATCTATTGATTATAGATTGGTCCTCATAGAAAAGCCTTTTCTCTTTATTTTCAATGTATAGCAATATTCTATAATGGGTCCAGCTTAATTCTCTCCTCACTGCGGAGAAAATTGGATATTTCCGGTAAAATCTGATGATGTGGTGCAATGTTTGTTCATCCATACCTATTTCTGGAGCTAATAAAGGAATAATTTTTTTGCCATAACCCGCTCTATCTTTATGTTGTAACTCTTCCCGGACAATCCGTTCACCAACTTGCCAGTATGCCCTCACTTTGATATTATCAACTGCTTTATACGCATTAGACAAACCTGCTTGTAGAATTGACTTTATATCCCTAAGTAGGTGCGCATATCCTTCAAGTTTTTCAAAGTTTTTTGTTGGGATTTGTTTTTCCACCTTAATGCAGGCAGAATATCGCCAAATAAATAATTTTGTCCGGAATTAGCGAAAACCTTTCAGAAACTCACCGCCAAGAAAAGCAATAAAAAAACAGCAAGTCGAGTATTGTGAACGATTTAGCTTTTTTGCGTATCTTTTACTCTTTTGTTGGAAGAAAGCTATTGGTTTTAACCAATGGACGAATTCCAACCCTTACAGTGTATGTGGGGACCACGCGACACGCGACAAATGTGCGTGCAGGGTTTAAATACTGCCTTATTTTTTAATAATTTTTGTGAATTTTGTTCGCACCGTTTTGCGGCCTCTTAGTTGGTTAGCTCGTATGGATTTAACACCAATTACGTGAACTTTTTTAGTGGGTCCTACCAATTAAGATATTTATTTTTAATAAGGAAAGGAAGAATTTGCTCTTCTATTGATATCGGCATTTTTATTCCTAGCTCTTTGTAGTTTTTTGGAATGAATTTGCATTCTTCTAATTCTGGATCATCAAGTTTAATCTTTCCAATTAATTCTACTAGATATGTGGATAATTTCACTATCGCATCATCAAATACAGCCGGTGCTTTGAAGTCCCCTAATTTTTTCAATACTTTAGCCCCACAATGAATCTCTTCTTGAATTTCTCTCACGAGTGCCTGTTCCTCGGTTTCGTCACCTTCTGGCTTCCCTCCAAGATTCGTCCAAATATCTTTTCCAACTTTACGAACCATAAGTAGCTTATTATCTCGAATTACTATTGCAACTATTTTATGTATTTCTTTCATACAAATAGGATAAGGTTTACTAATATTTAAATATAGCACAAACTTGTTGAAAAGTTAGGGATGTGTTGCACTTTTGCTAATGTTCGGCTCGCTTAAGAAGCATTATTTTTAATAGTGGGTTACTTCCAAAGGGAGAATTTTTTTGTCAAATTTGGCTAGAATTGCATAGGGCAATCTGTTTGAGTATAAACCCTGGCAAGAAACCCTTGCGAGTTTCTTGCTGGGGAAAAAAGAGGTGATTTAGGGGAAAAAGCAGCCCCCCTTTATAAACCTTACGGTCTGTCTTAATTTTTTAGTGATTACACACGCTTTTTAAATGAAAAACAACAAAAAAACAACAATAATGGCAGAAACAGTCCAATTCCAACAGCTAAAACAGCTTATTCTAACAAAATCCATAAAAGAAGGCAAAATCATAATCTACCCAACAGACACCATCTACGGCCTAGGATGCGACGCAACCAACCAAGAAGCAATCAAAAAAATAAGGGAAATAAAACAAAGAAGCACCCAACCACTCTCAATAATTGCACCCTCCAAAGAATGGATAAGCAAGCACTTCAAAATAAAAAAAGCGTACATAGACAAGCTCCCAGGCCCATTCACCTACATCCTCAACCCAAAAAAGAACAGCCCGCTGCCAAAAGAAGTCAACCCAGAAACAGGCAAAATAGGGATAAGGATCCCAAACCACCCGATAACAAAAATGATACAAAAAGCCAACAAGCCGTTCATAACAACAAGCGTCAACATATCTGGAGAAAAACCTGCAACCTCAATAGGGGAAATCGACAAAAAAATACTAAACAAAGTCGACCTAATAATAGACGCAGGCACCATAGACAACAAGCCCTCAACCATAATAGACTTAACAGAAAAAATACCAAAAATCATAAGAAAATAAAAGTTTAAAAAGGAAAGCTATACACTTCTAACTCGTTGGGACTGTGGTCTAGTTTGGTATGATACACGCTTGGGGTGCGTGTG
>JACQSW010000116.1 GCA_016211095.1 Candidatus Woesearchaeota archaeon
ATCTAAAACTTTTTTAAAAAAAGAAGGTCCGCCTTTCAGATTGTGAAACATGAAAGCGTTGTTTCTGTTATTGTACATATTATTTTGCATTTTTTTTAAATTTTCTTGATTTGGCGAGTAGATTTTGCAATTCTTCATTTGCCCTCCAAAGTAGAGTCCGTTATAGTTGGTTATTTCTGCAATACAATTCTCAGCACATTCTAATCCCTTATCTCCAATAAAATTGTCGACTTTTAATGAGCAATTCTCAGCAAAGTATAACGTATAGTGCCCATTGATTTTTTCTGCAGTTAAAGAACAATGCTCAGCATGGTATAATGAGTAGTTCCCAATGATTTTTTTCGCTTTAATCCTTATTGGATTGTCGGCTTGGCCTTGCAAGTGGGCACCGAACAAATTAGCATTTACTTCTCCAAGCTCAAAATCGTTAAATCCTTGCTCGTAACTTGTGTGGATTAAAGCTGAGAGGAAAAAACTAAAATACATTCCCTGGATGCCATTAACGTTTCCTTCGCTGAGCCTTTTGATTAGATTGGGCGTTATCCTGTATTTGTCTAACTCTTTTTTACACAAATCAAACTGATTTCGATGGTCATAAAAGCTTGGTTTGGTAGTTTCAAAAAAGTTTATTACTTTAACTAAAGTTTCGTCTTCAACACTTTCCTCACTAACAATAACCTGCAAATTTTTCTCTTCTGCAGGCTTTTCTGCTTGTTCGAATACGTCGTTTAATCCCATTTTATTTTTTGTCTAACTTTTTTTTGTTTCGTCTCTCTAGCACATTGTAGACTCTTGCGCGGTTATATCTTTGTAGCATCGTTAAATAACCGTTTAATAAAATGTTAAGTCCGTTAAAAATAGCTGTCCCATAATGGTCTTCGCCTAAAGAGTATGCTAATAGGGGAAGAAAAAAGAGGGTTAGGGGTCCATGAATGCGCTCATTAAGTCTTGAACCCTTCTCAAATTGTTTTAGCGATTCTGAATTTCTTTTTTCTCCGATAAAGTAATTGGAAGGTTCTTTGCCATCGCCGAGCATTTTTCTTAATTTTCCAGTTGTTCCCATAACTAATTTTTTAAAATATTTGATTCCGAGGTATTCGTACAATTTCCCGCTCTTTTCGAATGATTTTGGTTCAAAGTACCATTCAGTTATTTTTTGAAAAAGACCTTTATCATTAACTTGTGCTTGGTCTTCAGCAAGTTTAGTTTCTAAACTTGATCCTTGTTTGTCAAAATACTGTTTGTCTAGTCCCATTTTTTAATTTTTAGGCGCCTCCGGCGCTTACTCCAACCGAACGACCATCGATGTTGAGGTTGTTGTTACAATTAAGATTGAGTCCGATGCTGTTGAGGAAGAGCAAAAGGCCCTGCGCTTGATTAGGACTCCTACTTTCGAATGTGTGAAAATTACCCAAAGTCCCATCGGGATACTTTGCTTTGCCAAAGTAAGCTTCCAAATTCTCCAAATCAACAACCCTAGCTATAACCAAAGGATTACTCAAAAACTCCTTCTTTCTATGCCAACCTGACTCTGATGCTCTGGCAACTTCATAAGGCATGACAACGCCAAAATTGTGCTCCAAAATTTTCGTTTCTTTTTTCAAATCATCCAAAGTATAAAGCTTAACCTTTTTTCCATCTGGTAGTTTACCTTCGAGAAGGCCATCAAACTCGGCGTCTCTATATTTGGCGCTGCTATCAACCAAACCTTCATTAATAGCTTGCTCAATTCTGTTTGGGGTTAGTATTCCGCCGCCGTGCAACACAACCAAAACAGGCTCGTTCTTCTTTCCGTATAAGCCTTTTTTGTCAATGCCAAAATCCTCCTCAGAAAGGGTAGTATACCAATTCCGCCAAAACTCATGCTCTTTACCAACCAAACATCTAGCTGCTATGAATTCAGGCATAGAAGCAACAAAACCGTATTTACCTGCATACCCCAATGCCTGTCTTAAGGCGTCAGCAATACCAACCCACCTGCCATCGCTATCTCTTTTGCCGCTGTAGAAAGTCTTTCCCAAAGCAATAAGGTCAGCTATGCGCTTATCCCTAAGAGCCTCATCACTAACAACTACTTCCAGTTTCTTCTCTTGTGTAGGCTTTTCTGGTTGTCCGAATATGTTGTTTAGTCCCATTTCACTTTTAATAAAATTTAACTATTTATGAGTGGTCACTAAAATTAAATCTGTATATAAACCTTTCGGTGGCAAAAACAAAATAAAAAAGCAAAAGCCCATTAGAAACTTTTAAATAATCCTCTCAAGCTGAATTACTTCTGTAACAATGAAAAAGAAAGCAA
>JACQSW010000117.1 GCA_016211095.1 Candidatus Woesearchaeota archaeon
CAGGTAGACCACTCACAGTTTGTAACTGCGAATAATTAAACACGTTGTTGTTAATTGTAGAATTTCTCAAACGATAAACCAATAGATGAATGCTATTAGTAAAGAAGGTGTTGTCTGCAATTATCCCGTTGCTCATATTATCCGACTTTAAACCGTAAGGAGCACCTCCAGTTGTTGTGTATTTGCAGGTGTTATTAACAAAAACAAGGTATTCTGCCGTTGAAGCAACACAGTTCGCAGCATTTGAGAAGTGGCTGTTCCTGATTGTCAAATTCGTGATGGTCACTTCCCCCGAATTGTTATCAGCATCGATTAGTGGTTGTGCTGACAGGCTAAAATTAGAATTCGTGATGGCAACATTGTTACTATTTCTTCCAAGCGCGGATACTGCAGCTAAGTTCATTAATAATGCTCTGCTGCCGCTAACGTTGTAAAATACGGAGTTAGATATGTTGATGTTATTTGAACCCTCAATAGTCATTAAGCTGCCATACGAGTTGTGCATGAACAAAACGTTATCAAACGTTACGTTAAAACCGTTGCTTATGTTTATGCCCCCGCCAAATCCTGAAATGTTGCCATTCTTCACCGTAACGTTATAAACGCTAAGTAAGCTTATAGCGAACCCATTACCAGAAGTATCGTCACTGGTGTAAAGGGCGGAATTATTCAAATCAAGGGTTATGTTTGAAATATTAATAACAATGTAAATGTCGTTGTTACCCGCGATGGTGCTAGTGAACCTCCTGCTCATATTAACCTCATAATTAGTGTTTGGGTCAAGCAAAATAATTCTGCCTGTCGTGCCATTCTCACCCACAAGAGCTGAAGATATATCTTGGTATTCGCATAGGGTTGCATTGCTGCAAACAAACTCGTTATTAATGATAGTGAAGTTTTGCGTGCTCTGGTCAGAAGTGGCGTTAAAAAAATAATCTGACGGAATAATCCTAACAATGTATGTTGCTAAATTATCTGCCAGGTTTGTAATGCTCCACAAATAGCTAAGCACAGTAGTTGTCGCTAAGTGCAGCCAGGTTGCGCCACCATCAGTGCTGTACTGCAAAGTGTAATTAACTGTTCTGTTAGCATCAACCTTCTTCCACGTAATGTTAATATCTTCCGTGTACCTGCCCGAATCAGGGAGGGTTATGTTGACAGCTCCGCAGTCTCCGTTGAAGTAAGCAGGTTGCCCAAACACTTCAAATTCAAAGGCATCAACTCCCGCCAATTCAAATTCTGAATCGTTAGCGTAAATCATTGCTCGCCAATATTTGGCGGCTTTGTTGATGTTGTTTATTGTTTGTGGGACGCAATTATTCACGCAATAAGAATTATTAGCTAAAAAGGCAGAACCGTTAAGGCTTGTGTTATAATCTGTCCAAGTAACGTAATCTGTGCTGTATTGAAGCGTCCAGTTGCTTGACCTGTAACCATTATACCATACCACTACCACCTTGCTGACATTAACCTGTGAAGAGAGGTTAACGGCGAACCAAACAGGCATAGCATTAGTATTATACCATTCATCCACATAAGCGCCATCATTAAGTGCTGTTGAAAAATAACCATCATTTACGCTGCTGTTATACACAACTCCCTCCAAAGCGTTATTATAAGACTGATTGGCTTGGGGGCGCGGAGTTAATGTGCTTTCCCAAAAGTTTCCCTGATTATTTACGCAAAAGCTTTGATTCTCATTAAAAATCCTTATTCCATTTCCTAAATGGTTAAGCCAAAAATTGTTCGCCACACTATACATATATACTGAAGAAACCCCACCATTACTAAAAAAGTTATCAGTGAAATTATTATACTCCGAATATAATCCTTTAGTTGTAAGGTTATCAAAAAAGCCAATGCTTTTAATACTGATGTTATTTCTAACAATTTGGCTGTGAAAAGCTCCCCTTACCAAAGTGCTAATTCCATTTGCAGCTGTTACTGAAGAATTAATCACATTGCCCTCAATCAGCAATCCTGTGCCGTTGCGAATTTGCACGCCGATTGTTCCGAACTCCTGCAAGACATTATTAGCGACAGTAACATTGTTGCTGTTCCAATTCCTTATTGGGACCGTGAAATTGTAAGTTATAAAATTCTTGATAGTCACATTATTAACTGGAACAGTGTTAAGTGTTGAAACCACCAAACCGCTAATGCCCGTGTTATAAAAAGTTGAACCGTTAGCATCCAAAGTAACATTGCTGCCTCTGACATTTAGTAAAATAAGAGAAGAAGTATAAGGAAAAGTGTATCTGCTGCTCCCATTCAAAAAATACATAGCATTAGAATCATTAAGGTTCAACGTATTGGTTGTCCCGTTCTCATTCTGCAAGGCACTTCCCAAATCTGCATAATCGCAGCCATCAGTCACACAAACAGTCTTAACAACAGCAGAAACAGATTGAATGAACATTAATGCCAGGAGCGTAAAGATTATTACAAAAGCAATCCTTTGGTATTTTACTCCGTTTTGTATCTGCAACCCACATCCCTCTTTTTTTTACTTAAAGAATGGGGAACTCCTGATATTTAAACCTTTTTTAAAAAAATTATTTGCTTGTTGGGAGAAAACTGCTGGGCTTTTTGCCTACAAATCAATTATCAAAGGTGGTAAGTGCATAAACCTCTCAATTGAATCTCTAACTATTCGTGTGGAAAAGAAGACGCTTAATGCTTAATTTTTTTTCGCTTCTTTTCAAAGAGTATAAAGAGGGCTAAAACAACAAATAGAATAAGTAGGGGTATTATCACGGTTTTTGCTGAAAACTCTTCTTGAGCTTCCTCCCCAAAAACAATTTCGCCTTCTTCTTTTTGAGGGGTTTCTTCTTGAACTTTTTCGGCGGCACCTTCTTTTTCTTTCAAAACTTCTTTTGTTGGTTCTTCTTCTTTTGTTTGGGTTAATTGTTCGATTTGTATGTTAGCTTTGTTTGATACGAAGCCGGTTAGTAGGAGTGATAAGTCGCTTATTGCGTCCCCATCTAGGTCGATTTCTTTTTTGACTCCTTTTGTGATTGTAGCTATTATGGGTTCGCTTTTTATTTCCAGCGTAACACTATTTTCTGCTGCGCTCACTTTTTTTACAGTGATTGAGTGTGTTGCGCTTTTTGCTGTAAAAACTATTTTGTTATCTTTGCTTATTTCAGCTATTTCAATTTTTTGCTGTTGCTGCCACACATTTTTTGTATCAAGATTCGTTGTTTTTTCTGCCATAATTTTAGTTGTCGCCGTTGTTGTTGACGATGTTCCGCCACCCCCTCCTCCGCCTCCTCCGCCGCTGCTTGTGGACCCTAATTGGGCATTAACAGTTATCTGTTGCGTTTGTTGCTTCTGATTATTTGCTAAATCTGTAGCTTTGCACGAAAGAGTTTTCGTTCCAAACGTTGTTGGAGTATGGCTAGCTGAGCAGGCTGATGTTGAAGAAGTGCAAATCACTGCGCCGTCTAAATATATTGTTGTGTTTGCTATGTTTGTATCTGAAGTGCTGCACGAAAAGGTGCTTACAACATTAACATCTATCGGATTATTATGGGTTGGAGTTATGGTTAGTGCTGATGGAAGCGTTGCGTCTACAATTGCTGTTCTCCTTTCAGTTGTATTCTT
This sequence comes from Candidatus Woesearchaeota archaeon, assembly GCA_016211095.1. Classification (GTDB taxonomy): domain Archaea; phylum Nanobdellota; class Nanobdellia; order SCGC-AAA011-G17; family GW2011-AR17; genus JACQSW01. The sequence continues at coordinate 3,607 of JACQSW010000117.1, forward strand.
ATTGTTTAAAGCATCAGTTACTGTAACATTATACAAATAAGTAGTATCTGCCAAACCGGTGAAAGTCAAGTTTCGCACCCCTGCTGCGGCGGTTGTGTAATTTATTAGCGCTGTAAGGTTATAAATCCTAAAAGTCACATTAGCTTCATTATATTCAGTAATTGAAACATTAATATAAACTGAATTTGTGTTTACATAAGTGTTGTTTGGCGCAAAACTATTCCCGTAATCGATTAATGGGGGATTGCTTATTGTGAACGCAGCTGCGCTTTGGTCACTTGTCGCATTAAAAGTTCCGTCAAAAGGAATCACTTTTAACAAGTAAGTTGTTAAGTCTGCCAAACCAGACGTATCC
>JACQSW010000123.1 GCA_016211095.1 Candidatus Woesearchaeota archaeon
ACACTCCTCACTGCTACGTTAACATTTGGTGGGGTTCACGCAACCCAAGCATTAACGAATACGGCACAGTTAGAAACAAAAGTGGCAACATCGGAAACAAGCATAAGAGACACAACAAATCATGTTCGTAAAGAAAGTTCTCAGGAACAAAAAAAGTTTTACACGCCAGCAGATTATGAAACTGCCTTTGCGTTATCAGCCCAAGATTCTGTACTAAGTTACGACGAAATTAACAGGCTGTATGAGATGGGCACTAATATCGCTGAAACACCCCCAGGTATAGCCCCCAGCAAATATGATACAATTTTAGGGCCTTTAGAGGAAAAAGTTGGGGGTTATCTAAAAATGCTTGAAGAAGGCAAAAAGCCGGAAACAAAGATTGATAGCGAAGAATTGCTCCTTTACATCGTGCTCAAAGATAAAGTGCAATCTGCGGATAATAATGAAAAAAGAATTGCAATCGGGAAAGAGGTAGTAACCTTAGCCGCATATCTCAAAATGGCGGATGAAGTGTGGCTAAAAAATGATTTTGTAAGAAAAAATGATTACTGGTTCGTCGCCAGCGGGTTTCGGTTTGAGGATGGAATGGTCGACCCTGCCAACGATATCCTGCGCTTGGCAGGGAATAAAGGGTACGTGGGAGTTAAAGTGCCGAACTTAGAAAGCCAGTTTCCTGTGAAGCAGAAATATCCTCAACTGCCGAGCTGGGCTTGGGGATGGTTCGGATTAGCCTTTCCGCCAATCAGAAACATGCTGCTCACTAAATTCTTAAGGGGCAAGAGTGATCCATCATATGGGCAATCCTTCGGCGCAGGAATAGCCAACGGCTTAGCAGGCGTGTTGGTTCTTGATGGCATCCACCCACTTGTTTATCCAATAAGGATGTTCGCTACGCCACTAATAATCCAACCCTTAAGAAAATACTTGTGCGGAGATAAAGACTTTTTCTATGATCTTTAAAAATATGCTTAAAAAATGGTTTACAAAAAATTAATCGCAACAACCGGAATCGTTTTGGCAGGAAGCTTAACATTAGCTGCGCCCCTGCAACAAACAACCTTAGAAAGTGAAACTGCCACAACTGAAAAAAAGTTGGCGCAACCAACCAATCCAACAACAGATTATAAAACCGCTTTGGAAGAAGCCTTGAGCGATAATTTTTTGAGTTTGGAAGAAGCAGAAAGAATTCGTAACAAATTCGTCCAAGATGAAGCTGAAATTGTGGATCAAAAACGGCTTCTAAGCCAGTATTACGAAGACTTCGAGAAACAACTTCTAAGCCAGTATTACGAAGACTTCGAGAAACAACTTCTAAGCCAGTATTACGAAGATTTAGAGAAGCAACAAAGCGAATTGAGGAATATTGGCAATGAATTGGAGTCCACAGTATCAACTCTTGAGGGTTTAGATGCAAAGATGTCAAAAGCTAATCCATCCGCCGCGCGAGACGTGATTAAGCAACTAACTGGCCTAAAACAAGAATTTAGAAACAGCATCTTAACAGCTTATCCAGGCTTGCTAAAAAAAGATTCAAGCATAGTTTATTCAGCAGACACAGAAATTTATGGAGGCATTCAAGAAAAATTTTTGGACATCGTAGAAGAAACTGACGGCTTACTAACAGATTTCTGCGACTATGACGGCGTATCTTTTATGTTAGAAGATGAAACCCCAAATGATGTTGGGCTGATTGTCGCCTATTCTGAAATAACCGCCAAGATTAATGAAAAATTCTTGTTAAACTGCGCATCATCCCTAAAAACGCAAAAACCTGAGCTGAAGGAAGAAATAAAAAAGCTAGAGGAACAAAAGAAAGCACAAATCACAGAAAATGCTGACTTAGAGAAAAAAATAAAAAAAATAGAACAACAAGAAACAAATGATGGTAAACTTCTAATTTTACTTTCTGAACATGCAAAGATGCGGGATGAAATACAGAAATACCTAAGCGAACACAAAAACCCTCCGAACAAATACTATTCAACATCCGCAATTAGTTTCATAATATGGAATGGCTCACACGATAGCCCAACAGAGGACATTTACAACATAATCAATATGCAACCGCAAAAAGACTTAGAAAATTATTTACAAGAGAAATTTGGCAAAGAAATAAAAATTGAAAAATTTAAAAATCCTAGCAAAAATAAACTGCCTTTATGGCTAACGATGCCTTTTGGTCTTATCTTCCCAATATTTAGAAATTTAGCTTTAACCAAATTCTTCAGAAAAAATTCTGCAACACGTAACTCTTACGACCAATCAGTGTTTGCTGGTCTTGTTAATGGTCTTGTAGGCATTGCACTTATTGATGGCTTGCATCCGCTTGTTTACCCGATAAGGATGTTTGCTACACCATTTATAATTCAGCCGATAAGAAAGGCAATTCGTGGTGATGAAGACTTTATTGGAGATTTATAAGAATCAAAATAATATTAATTTAATAGCTTAAGCTGAATCTGAGAATAGCTGCTATCCCGCCCATTTCTTTGAGCTGTATGCCTTCCCTGGTGTCTGTTGATATGAAGCAGATTTCTGTTCCCATGGTTTCGGCTTTTTTTTCTAATTCATCAATTTTTTCTTCGCTTAGTTCGTCGCTTAGCAATAGTTTTTCTACTGCCCCCATGTCTAAGGCTTTTTTGACTGCTTCAAAGCCGTAGGCTACTTTGTTTGGCGTTTTTGCTAGGGCGTCGAAGAATTTTTGCATGAGGTCTTTTTCTTCCATTATGGCTTCTTTGGCGAGTAGGTCCCTGCTTTTGTCTACTAGTTCGTTTAAGCCGAACTCGCCTGTGTATCCGAGGTCTTGTACGCCGATCACTTTGCGTTTTAGCTGGGTGTTTAGGTAATTTCCGTCTAGGAATTCTTCTTTTGTCGGGCCAGGGCCCCCGATGAGTATTCCTTTTAGGTTTTTCATTTCTAGGAATTCTTTGTTGGCTGCTTCGCCTATCCTGTTGAAGAATTCTTTGGCTGCCCCTTCCCTCAGCCTGGCAAATCTTTGCGCAGAATTATGCACTACTATGCTGTTGGCTAAGAAGTTTTCTTTCTCTACTGATATGTCTATCATCATGTTTGGTTTTTGCAGAACTTTTATTTTTCGAACTTTTTTCCCGCCATGCTCAGTTAGCAATAAGTCGCCGACGGCTAAGTCTTTGGCTGGCTTTGATGTTTCGTCGACTAGGAAGAATACGTGGTCTCCTGATGCCTCTATGTTTTCTTCTTCAATTAATATTTTGTAAACTTCATCTTTCTCAACTACCCATTTTTTTAGGACTTTGCTTGGGATAAATTTTTTTTCTGCAAAATCGTAGCTCAAAACCTCATCCTTAACCTCTATTTCTTCTATAGAAACAAATTGTCCGTCGCTGAGTGACACTATTGTGTCGGGCATTAGGCATTGGCCTCCCGCCCTTGTTTTTCCCGGGACGTTGGATGTTAGGTTGACTAATTCTTTTATCATTGTGCCTTTTAGCAGGCCAACATTCCCTTCCCGCCTGTCCACAACTATCAGCCCGTAAGTTTCTTTGTATTCCATCATTTCTTTTAGTATGTCTAGCTGGAATGTTTGGTCGCAGCGATAAATCCTAGTTTTTAGGGGCTCGGGCGGCTCGAGGCTCCAAACCTTGATGTCAGATTTTCCTTCCTTGTCTGATGCGTTGCCAGAAAAGACTGCCAAGCCGTTTGGCGGGGTTCTCTTGAAAAGCCTGAGGTGCCGAATCATTCTTTCTAATGAGGAAATGACGCTTTCGCGGGTTGCTTTTGATTTTATGTTTGCTGCTGTGCCTTGCTCTTGGGAGATGTGGTTTATTATTTTGTTCAAGTCATAATCTGCGGGTATGTAAACGCTGACGAGCTCAGTATGCCTGCCCCT
>JACQSW010000122.1 GCA_016211095.1 Candidatus Woesearchaeota archaeon
AAAATTTCTGCAAAAAAATTGATTGGAAAATTTTGCAAAGCGCCGGTGATTGAAAGAAAAATCATCATTTTGCCATCACAGTTCTGCGACCCAAACATTGCTACAGGATTAGTCACAAGCGTGCCATCCGACGCGCCATTTGATTGGATAGGGTTAAGGGATTTGCAAGAAAACAAAAAACTGTGCGAAAAATACGGTTTAGACTGGAATACTATCAAAGAGATAAAACCCATTCCAATTATTAAGTCAAAAGGATACGGTGATTTTCCAGCTAAAGAAATTTGTGAAAAACTCAAAATAAAATCCCAAAATGATTCTAAAAAGCTTGAAGAAGCCACACAAGAAATCTACAAATTAGGATTCCACACAGGAGTAATGATGGATAGTTGCGGGCCGTACAAAGGGATGGCTGTAATTAAAGCTAAAGAAGAAATGAAAAAAGACTTGCTAACCAAAGCAAAAGCGGACATCTTCTACGAAACATCGAGACCCGCAAAATGCAGGTGCGGCGGAGAAATAGTGGTTGCCGTTATAGATGACCAATGGTTTCTTGATTTCAACGCTTCCGGATGGAAAGCCAAGGCAAAAAAAATGCTTGGCACAATGATTATACAGCCAGACAAATACAGAAAACAATTTGAAGATGTTTTCGACTGGTTAGACAAGAGACCATGTGCGAGGAAAAGGGGTCTTGGGACAAAACTTCCGTTCGACAAAAAATGGGTAATAGAATCATTATCCGACTCAACTATCTACATGAGTCTCTACCCAATTTGCCACAAAATCCGCGAATTCAAGATAAGCGAAGAAAAACTCAATGATGCATTCTTTAATTATGTTCATTTAGGCGAAGGCAAAATTGAAAAGATCAGCAAAGAGCTGGGAATACCTAAAAAGCAGCTAGAAGAGTTAAGGGAAGAGTTTGATTACTGGTACCCTAATGACCACAGGCACACATTTCCAGCGCATCTTCCAAACCACCTCTCATTTTCTGTCTTTGCCCACGTAGCAGTTTTTCCAGAAAAATACTGGACAAAAAAATTTTCTTTCCACGGAATGATTAACAGCGAGGGGCAGAAGATGAGCAAATCCAAGGGTAATGTCGCCACATTACTAGACGTTGACCAAAAATTTGGCGCAGACGCGTTTAGGGCGTTCATGTGCAACTCAACATCAGTAGAGAGCACTGTTGACTGGAAGGAAGCGGAGGTTGAAAGATTAAACAAGCACTTAAAATACTTAGTTAATCTGCTGCAGCAAATCATCAAGGAAAAAGTTGAAGGTGAAATCCCCCCTAAATACAGTTATTTTGTTTCTAAGTTTGAGAGGAACATAAAGCGGGCTACAGAGAAGATTAGCCAAATGAACCTGAGAGATTACTCGATGGTTGTGCTTTACGACATCCTTAACAGCTACAAAAAAGTTGCCAGCACAGCTTCGCAACAAGAAATTAAGCTCATCAACAATTACATTGCGGAAAGGTGGATAAAAATGTTAACTCCCCTCACCCCGCATGTTGCTGAAGAGTTGTGGGAAATGAACGATTGTGAAGGGTTTGTATCTGTGGAGGAATGGCCAGTTTACTATCCGGAAAAGATTAGTGAAGAAGCTGAGTTCAAAGAAGAGATGCTTGAACAACTATTAACTGACGTGCAAGCTGTAAAAGAATTGTTGAAACTGAAAGAAATAAAAAAAATTATGCTGTTCGTTGCTGACGAATGGAAATATGAATTTGTAAGGCTGGTAAAAGAAAGGCTGGAGCAGACAAGGAATCCGTGGGAAATAACAAAAACTTTGATGGAAACAGAATTGAGAAAACACGGCCAAGAAATAACAAAACTCGTGCCAAAATTAGTTAACGACCCATCCAAACTGCCACTCATAATTTTAGACTCAGCCAAAGAACAAGCAATACTTCTGGAGTTAAAGGAAAATTTGGAGAAAAAAATTGGATGTAAAATAGAAATCGTTAGGGAGCGGGCTTCTGCTGAGCCAAAAGCAAAGCAAGCAATGCCTGCCAAACCAGCCATAATACTCCAATAAATATTACATAAATTTTTATACTTATAAAACGATCTTTTTTTGCTGTGGAAAAAAAGGTTTATTTCGAAACGAAAGATGGCTTAAAGCTTTGCGGCATCTTAACAAAACCTGAACAAGCCACTGCCAAATGTGTAGTTCTCTGCCACGGAATAAGCGTTGACAAGGAAGAAGGCGGATCCTTTACAGAAATCGCTAAGAGGTTAACAAAATTTGGTTTCGCAGTTTTTCGGTTTGATTTTCGCAGCCATGGAGAAAGCGAAGGCAACTCTATGGATTTAACAGTGGGAGGCGAAAAGAAAGATTTGGAAGCGGCAATCAAATTTTTATTAAATATGGGTTATTCAGAGTTTGGTATCCTTGCTGCAAGCTTCGCTGGTGGTGCAGCATCACTTTTTTTGCCTAAACACAAAAAAATTGTGAAGGCGCTGGTTCTTGTGAATGCGTTAATTGATTATGATTCTTTATTCAATCCTAAGCTTGATTGGCCAAGAAATTATATTATTAATAACGCTGAGATGACACTTAAAGAGCAAGGCTTTATTGAGATAGGCAAATCGAAATTCAAAATTGGAAAAAAGTTGGTTTCAGAAATCAAAAGATTGCACCCTTGGAAGGAACTGCAAAAAATAAGCATTCCTATCTTGTTTATACATGGAGATAAAGATGCTGTTGTTCCGTATGAGGACTCTGTGAAATATTCTAAGTTGTTAAAAAATTCTAGGCTTGAAACTATCAGCGGCGCAGGGCATGGCTTTCATGGAGAAGATTATTTAGAACAAGTCTATAAGTTAACAGTTGACTTTCTTACAAAAAACCTTTAAAAATAGCAATAGTATCTTTAAGGTAGTAACAAACCGAAAGCTTTAAAATATGGATAAATCTTGTGAGACATTTATGGAGTATGATATAATCTTTGTAACTGGAGAAATATTTTTTGATCACCCCCTATGCGGGGTTGCGATACTCAAGAGGCTCTTAGAAAAATACGGTTACAAAGTAGGAGTTATTGAGATGCCGAAAAAGGAAGATGACATCAAGAAGCTAGGCAAACCAAAACTCTTTTTCGGGGTCACTTCTGGGGGCATAGATTCGATGGTTAGGAATTACACACCGTTGAAGAAGCTTAGGCAGGATGATGAGCACCTTGATTATAATGAGTCTGTTCCTGACAGGGCAGTTATTGTTTACAGCAATTGGATAAAGAGGCATTTCCATGATTCTATCATTGTTTTGGGCGGAACAGAAGCAACGTTAAGAAGGTTTGTGCATTATGATTACTGGGACAACAAACTTAGGCGGCCAATACTTTTTGATTCCCGGGCAAACATACTCGTTTATGGAAGTGGAGAAAAACAAATATTATCCATAGCTGAAAGAATAAAAACCAATAAAGAGTTGGATAATGTTCCCGGAACATGCGTAATATCTAAGGAAAAGCCTTCAGATTTCGCAGAACTGCCAAATTACCAGGAAGTTCAAGCCTCGAAAGAAAAATTTTGTGACATGCAAAACATGTTTAGCAATGACAATAATCTTGCGCAAAAAATTGACAACAGATACGCCCTCCAATACAAGAGCCCAATTTACACTTCAAAAGATTTGGACGAATATTACGAGTTCCCATTTACACGAAAAATACCTGTGAAGCATCTTCGCGGTTTTGAATTCAGTGTCGTAACACATCGAGGTTGCATTGCTGACTGTAACTTTTGCTCCCTAACACTAACCCAGGGCAGGAGGATTATTTCAAGATCAGAAGAGTCTATACTTAGGGAGATATGGAGGATAACGAAACTCAAATATTTCAAAGGAAATATAGACGATTTAGGTGGGCCCTCTGCCAATATGTACGGAATGGACTGCAATAAATGCAATAAGGACTGCATGATTTGTAAAAATTTGGATAGGAGCAACAAACGCATAATCAGTTTGTTAACAAAAGCAAGAAAAATAAAAGGCGTAAAAAATGTTTATGTCCGCAGTGGAATACGTTACGATTTGGCTTCCAAAGAATACTTGAAGGAACTAGTAAACTGCCACACATATGACACTTTAAGAATTGCCCCTGAACACGTAAACAAAAATATTTTGAAATTAATGAATAAGGAGCAGGGGGATTTACACAGGTTTATTGCCGAATTCAAAAAATTTAACCCGAATAAGGAGCTTTCTTTTTATTTTATGATAGCCCATCCAGGATCAACGATGAAAGAGGCTACAGAGCTGGCTAATGCGATGAGGTCTTTAAAAAATACCGAAGCGGCGCAGCTATTCACTCCAACACCGATGACTGTTTCGACATGTATGTACCATACTAGTTTGGACCCTAAAACAAAGAAGCAGGTTTATGTGCCTTACACATATAATGAGAAGAAAATGCAGAAAAGGCTTGTACTTGGTGTAATAAAAAAGAAATCTTAAAAAAAAATCAAAATAAATTGTAGCCGTTACTTTTTTTTATTCTTCTTGTTCGTCGTTTTCGTCGGATTGTTCGTCGCTTTCTTCTGAGGCTTCATCGCTTCCTTCCGATGATTCTCTTTCGCTGCCTTTTTCTAGTAAGGCGACGTTTTTGGCTTGTTTTCCTCGTTCCGTCTCTGCAGGTTCGAAAGATACGCGATCATTTTCGCGTATAAACGTTCCTTTAGGTAGGGCAGAGTGATGCACGAAGTACTCTTCGCCGTCATCTCCTTCTACGAAGCCATAGCCTTTCTTTATGTTAAACCACTTTACTGTTCCTTCCATTTTTTAAATTCCTCCTATGATTATCAATTTTTTTTTTATGCGGATGCATCCACAATTTTGATTTTGAAGTTTAAGGTTTTTCCAGCCAATGGATGATTTAAGTCAATTATTACTTCTTCCTTATTTACGTCCATTATTTTGGCTGGGACCAATCCGCCGCTTGTAGTGCTGATCAGCAGAGTCATTCCTTTTTTTATTTCTTCTTTTGGCAGGCTGTTTCTCGCCACTTTTTTGACCAAATCTGGCTTGTAACCGCCATAAGCTTCTGTTGGTTGCAACTTGATGACTTTTTCTTCGCCTATGATCATTCCTACTGTGGCATTTTCAAAGCCTTTTATTATCTGTCCAGCCCCGACTTCAAACTGCAAGGGCTGTTCGTGTTTGTCTGAACTATCAAAAACGGTTCCATCATCAAGGGTTCCTTCATATAAAACCTTTACTTTGTCGCCCCTTTTGATGGCCATTTTTTGTTCAACTCTCCGTATTGTAATCGTAAAAAAAAGAGTAGAACTCCATTTTTAACGATTTAATCTTAAATTTAACATTCTGACCTTATTTAAATATTTTGTTGTTTTTTTTGGGCAACCTATTTGTTGAGGATTATGATGTTCCCCCTTCCTTTTTTGAATTTTTTGATGATCTTTTTCCCTTCTAATTCGCTTATGATAAGACTTATTTTTGCTTCCGAAACTGGGAAATGTTTCCTTATTTCCTTTTGGGTTACCCTTCCACCATGCTCTTTTATGAAATTAATGACTTTTTCAGTTTCGTCCCCTGCGCTTGGTTCTTCATGGACTTTTTTTGTTACTGCTTTTCTCTTCAAAAAAATTAAGCTCAAGATAATTAAGGCTATTAGGGCTATTGGAATGGCGTAGAGCCACATTTTTTGTGTTGGCTCTTTTTCTGTATAAACGTCAGAAAAGCTGACTTCCTCTTCTAATAAACTGCTTTCTTCGCTTATATCTTCAAACAGAATCATGTCTAACGTGTAGTCGCCTTCTTCTTTTATTGTAAAATTTTCTTCCGCGGCATAGTTCTTATAATTAGTTCCATATGTTACGGTTATAGCATATTCCCCGGAGGGAAGGTTGAAAGAGTAAGCTCCGTCTTTTGATACATAAGTTTGTTCTGGCACAGAATTAATCTTGATTATAACATTATTTGCTTGGTTGAGTTCAGGGTCGTAAATAATGCCGTGCACCTTCGCCCCATAAGCTGCTGGAACAAAAGAGAGTAAAATCATTAAACTGGCAATAACAATTGTTCTTCGCATAGAAACTATAAGGGTTTAGCGGGTATAAAAAATTTTCTAAAAACCCAATAAAACCTAACAATAAAGCTTCGTAAAGCTTTCTAAAGGATTTTTCGTTAATAAAATTAAAGGGTTAAAAAGTATCTTTATAAAGTAAAACAGTCACTAATGGGGTATAGACGATAAAATTAAAATTTTGCATGGAGGAATAAAAAAAATGAAAAGATTAACAACTATTTTTGTGTTGATGGTTTTTTTGCTTAGCTTGCTCCCATCAGCACTATCAATAGAAGACAAAGGAAGCCTCAATAAATCAATTGGGGGAGTTAGGGTAAAAGCAAGCGATTTGCAACCAGAAAAAGTAAAGAGTAGGCTAAATAATTGCGCAAACTTTATGATAGAAAAAAACCTTACAGACAAGCCAGCGATGATGTGCGCACAGATGTTTAATGAAGAAATAAATTGCATTGACTTCCTAACTGAAAAAGGTGTTGAGCAGCCTTCGGAGAAGTGCGACAACTTTTTCAAGACATCTAAAGAAATCGTCAAAGAAAGGCGTGCGTTATCGGACGCTGTGAAGAAAAAGATTGCAGATTGGAGAATTAGCAGGATGGAGGGGTTTGCGGAAAAACATCCCAACGCTACCAACATAATTAACGAGTTGCCTGAAGATAAAGCAAAAATTCTCTTTCACATGTCCAGAAATAAACAGGCTAAAATGATGGAGATGCTAGAAAAAGACCATTCTAAAGCTTCAGAAAAGCTCGCTAAACTCAAACTTAAAGTGATAAACAAAGAAATGCGCTTCAAACAAAGAAGCATAGCGCAGAACAAGCTTAAAGAAGCCAAAGAAAATTTCGGGCTAGCAAAAGAAGAATACGCCCAAACAAATCGGCAGTACAAAGAAAAAAGGGAATTATTCTTGGAAACCAAAGAAAAACTGAAAGAATGCAAGGGCATTGAAACAGAAGAATGCACCAAGATGAGAGAAACTGCTGAGGGGCACGCAAAAGCATTCCTTATCAACGGCGCAAAAATGATGATAGCACACCTGCAGAAAGTAAAAACCAAGGTGGAAGCGTCAGAAGAGTTAGATAACGAAACAGCCCAAGAAATAATCGCCGGCATAGATGATGCGATTAAGAAGCTTGAAGAAGCAGTAAACCAAGCAGAATCAGCTAAAACCAAAGAAGAGCTGCAGGCAGCTGCAAAAAACATCAGCGAAGTTTGGAGAAGTATAAAATATAAAGAGAAGCTATTTGCAGCACGACTGGTCCATGGTAGAGTCTGGGGCTTAATCAAGAGAAGCGAACACTTGGAAGATAGGCTTGAAGCTACTTTAACAAAGATGAAAGAACAAGGCATCAATGTAGAAGGCATAGAAGCAAAAGTGGACGAGTTCAGCGCAAAAATTGATAGCACAAAAGAAAACTTCAACAAAGCAAATGAGCTATTAAAAGAAGCACAGCAAATAAGAACAGACAAACCAACCGAAGAAGAAAAAGCGCAAATCCTAGAAAAAGTTAGGCAAGCCAAAGAATTAATCAAAAACGCCCATAACGAATTAAAAGATGCGCATAAAATACTTGTGCAAATAGTTCGTGACATCAAAAAAAGCGGCGGAACAGTAACTACGGAAGTTGAGGATCAAGAAGAGGGCTTAGCCGCAAATGAGACATACGAGCTCGTTGAAGAAGATACTGGCATGATGGCCTAAATTAATCAAAAAGATTATTAAGGCAAAAAACACAAAGCAAAAAAGAAAATGAAAAAAATAATTGGTGTGTGGCTAATCTTTTTGGTTTTAGCCATCTTTTTGATTGGCTGTAGAAAAGCGGAGCAAACAGATGAGTCCACAAAAACTGGAGATTCATCTCAAACTGGGGATGAATCCGTTGAAGACATCGGCGAAACTAACGCAGGATTGGATGCTGAAGAGCAGGACCTAAACACAACAGAGATAGACGGTTTCGAAAAAGACTTGTCAGCCTTTGAATGGTAAAAATTTTTTTTTCTTTATTTTTTTTCTTTCAATTCTTTTAAGAATCTAGAAATAGTTTTTATGATGTGCTCAGGTTGAGTTTGAAGAAGTTCAGCAGTCTTTTCTAAAACATCCCCCCCATATTCTTCTAGGCTTATCAGCTCAGTTGATCTCACTTCCCTCTTCTTTTTGACTGCATCCTTCCATTTTTCGAATAATTCTTTTGCCCTTCCAGGCACTTGTTTAACATTGCATTCTAAGAGATTGGCTGCTTCTTCAACAACTTTTTCTTCTTCTTTGCTCGTTGCTTTAGCAACTTCCCCAGCTGTAAATGTGATCCTGCAGACGCCGTCCTGGATTTTTGTCGTCTTCAAAATCTTTATGCTGCCCGCTTCTGATGTGTTGTTTAGGTGTGTGCCTGCGCAGCATTCAACATCTATTTCAGGTATTTCCACAATTCTTAGCTTTTTTCCGGGGACTGCGCCGCCCTGGTAGATTTTCATGCCATATTTTTTTTCTGCTTCATTCCTCGGCATAAACGTTTTGTAAATTGGTATTTTTTCTGTTACAATCCTGTTTGCTTCTTTTTCTATTTTTTCTATTTCTTCTTCGGTTATACTTTGGTAGTGTGTTACGTCTAGGCTGGCTTTTTCCACAGTTTTTTTTGCTCCAGCTTGGTTTATGTGGCTGCCGAGGATTCTTCTTGTTGCAGCGTTGATTATGTGGGTTGCTGTGTGGTGCTGGGCAAGTTGCACCCTCCTTTTTAGGTCTATTTTTCCTTCAACATCGCTGCCTTCTTTGAATGTTGGTATTTCTTTTAGTTCGTGGATTATTACTGCTCCCTGCTTGAAGATATCAGTGACTTCGCAGTTGTTGAGTGTTCCTATGTCGTGGATTTGTCCGCCGGATGTTGGGTAGAACGCTGTTTTGTCAAGGATAACTTTGTTGCCGATTATTTTTAGCACTTTTGCTTTGAACACAGTTTTTTTATAATCATCAAAGTATAAAGCTTCTGTTTCTTGCACGTTATTCAGGGGCAGCCCTTCTTCTTTGCTCGTTGCGAGCTCTTGGGTTTTGATTTCGTGTAGCTCCGTGACTTTTGAGTAGAAGTCTGCTGGAACCTCCACTTTTTTGCCAAGTTTCGAGGCCTCTTCTTTCACTAGTTCTGGGCTTATGCCTTGGCTGTCGTAAAGCTCTAACAATTTTTTTTCAGTGATGTCTGTGCTTATTATTTTGCTGATCACCATTTTTGTTTTTTGTTTTGTCGCTTCATACTTGCTTCTTTCTACGTCAAGAATCTTTTTGACTTCTTCAAGTTTTTCTCTCAGTTCAGGATACATTGGCTTGAGATATTCGGCGTGCCACTCGCACACTTCGGGAAGGTAAATATCCCAGTTGTATTTGTCTATGAGGCTTAGCGTTCGCCTAAGCACAGCTCTGAGATTATAGCCTCCACCTACATTTGATGGCAGCGCCCCATCGGTTATAGCCACGAGTAATGCCCTGCTGTGTTCGCCTATTGAGTAAAGCGCTGCTAATGGTTGAGTCGTTTCTTTAAGCTCACCAACCCCTATCCCGACTTTGTTTGCTACTTGTTGCCAAGCTTTGTTTATGTCTTCTACTTCATCGAGGTTGAGGAAGCCTGCATACGGCACAAATTTTTTGATTAGTTCCTTGTTTGTTTTTAGGTTGGTTAGGTTTTGCAGTTTTTTGCAGACTGTTGGGAAAGTGATTTCGTAAGGGGTTGGTGCGGCGTTTGAGAACCAAGCTGTCCTTTCTTGCCCCTCGCCCATATCTAAAACTTTTATTTTTAGTTCTTTGTAGCTTGTGCCGAAGTGTTCATATTGCATGTAAACCTGGTTGCCTATTTCTAGCCCTCCGCTGAAGAATTCTAGCGCTGGCCCGAAGAAGCTGCTACCCGCCCATGAATCCTCATGGAATGTTAATTCATCTTTTGGGATGCCGAGCCCCTTGTCAAGCCAAATGTATATTTCCATTAAGTATTTGTTGAAGTCGTATTTTTCTGGCGGTACAAATGTGTGTTGGCCTAACATTGAGAAAAGTACGTTGTGGCCTGTTAATCCGACGTTAGAGACATCTTTGAATCTTAGGCATAGTTGCGGCACTACTAACGGGTTTGCTGGAGGTGCAACTTCTCCTGATACGACGTATGGCTGGAAGTTGGTTATCGATGCTATGGTGAATTCGCAGTTCGGATGCCACCTCGAAACGACTGGGTACCTATCTATAGGTGTGTAGCCGAAATTTTTGAAGGTTTTTGAGAACTTTTTCCACACCTCTATATAGTCAAGTTGGTGTTTGGCTATCGGCTTTTGTATGAATCTGAATCCGCCGCTGCAAACAGGTTCTCCACAGACATCTCCTTCTTTGGTTGACCAAAAGAAGTTTTTGCATTTGCTGCACTGTTTTCTTTCAAAGCCCAGCTCTTTTAAAGTTTGGACTGGGTAATGCTTGTTCGGGTCTTTTTGAGCTTTTACCCTAAACTCTTTTTTAATTTCTTTGTCGCTTAGCAAACTTTACCAATCTCCTTATTTTTGGTTATATTAAGGTAGGGGTTGGTTTAAAAT